>QIGT01000305.1 GCA_003230835.1 Gammaproteobacteria bacterium | reverse complement strand
ACAACCTGTATTGGGAGGTCTCCGCTGAACTGGACGCAGCTTACAAGCATAGTTTTGGCCTGGATGTTGCCGAATACAACGGTCAGGGTCGGCGTGGCCTGCCCGTACCAGGTACATTTGTTATCGACAGCACAGGCATCGTGCGCGCAGCGTACGCCGATACTGACTACAAAAAACGCATGGAACCATCAGATATTATCGCTGCACTGCAACAATTGACAACGCGGTAACCACTAACCGTACTCCGTGTTACCGCACTACAGCAGCACGCGTTCGATACCGCCGTCATGCACGCGCTCAACAAAGCACTTCTGCCAACCATCGCCGAGCTGGCGATCCGCCAGCTCGGCGACAGTAGCGAAATCGCGTGGTAAAAGGCTCGCATCGACGTGCGGCTGAATTCGGTTTTACGCTGCACGAAATAGAATGTGTTTCTTAGGAAAGCGACGTATTCTTTGCAGCAGAGACGAAGTAAAATATTCGTTCATCACCCCGCATAAGAATACCTATCCGATCAGTCTGCAATGCAGGGTATTGGGTGTGATGCCCAATGGTTATTACAGCCACGAGATCCAGAAGAACAATAGACCGGATGACCCAATGCATCAAGAAATGATTGACTGGGTAAAAGATATTGCTAAAAGTTCAAGTTATAGCTACAGCAATCGTCGGATGAAGAAAGCCCTGAATGCATTGGGATACCCTGTCAGCCGCAACAAGGCAAGAAAGCTGATTAGAGAAGCTAATGTGAAGGCGCGACAGCGCAAGAAGTTCAGAGTGACGACCCAACAGCAATCACAAACAACCGGTGTTTGATAATCTGTTAAAGCGCCAGTTTGACGTGCCACAAACCGACCAGGTCTATGCCTCTATAGTGTTTTGATGCCTCATCCAGGTAGGATTTAAGATGTTTTTTGTCCAATCATCATGCAACCTGGCCATGAAGAACCCTCCCGGTTGGCCTGTCAGCAGAAGGTTTCACATGCCCAGCGCTTGATCGCACGGTTGGGTGCACTCGCGTCTGCGGCCAACTTGCTCAAAATTACCGTTTCCTGGCGAATGGCAGACCATCACCTGGAAACGATACTCAGCAATAGTGCTTCACATTTCGCAAACCTCCAATTCAGAAATTGCACTCATGTCTTGAACAAAGCGCGAAAATCGAGAAATCGCCTCATCCATTCGCGGGTGATAGCGCTCGACCAGTGCAGATGGATTCATACCGCTTCTATACGCTATTAACAGCGCCGCTGCCTGGGCGTCAGTTTCAAGATCCAGCTTGCTGGATGCCAGCCGCAGGGATAAATCATCTCCGGGTATTCCAAACACCGCTCCGGATAAAGTGGCTAAAGCATAGTTTTCCAGCAAATGATCAGCAAGGTCGTCAGAGTTACACACACCATTACTGGCGAGCTGTTGACGCCACCGATCAAATGATGCCACGAAGTAAAAGCCACCATTTGGGTGTGTGCAGCGAATGCCAAGAGCAGATAGCGACCGGTATAGATGCTGCGTTCTAATGGTATGTAAAATTGTACACTCCTCTATGTATGAAAGTATTTCCGGTGACTCGTCATAGGCGGTGCAGGCTGCGAACTGAATCGGGGCCGAAGGGCTTGACCAGATTTCGCTGGCGATTGTCGTGAGTGCATCCATTAACTGCTCCCCCAACGCTGTATTGGGTACGACCGCACAACCCAGCCGCCAGCCGCCAAGTGATAAATGCTTGCTTATACCGCCAAGTATTATGCTTGCTTCAGGATAATAATTCGCAATTGAGATATGTTTATGTTCACCATGTGCTACCAAGCCGTATATTTCATCGCTAATAACAATAATCTTATGCTTTCTACACACCTCGGCCAGCTGCTCAAAAAATGACGACTCATACATGCAACCAGAAGGATTATTTGGGCTATTGATCAGAAGTATCTTGGTTGTGTACTGGGATTCTCCGATTGTCTTCTCAAGCCGTTCGATATCCAGTTTATAGCCATCATTCAATGAAGATGGCACGTATCTTACTGGTTTGGCCAACATATGTGCTTGCGGGCTGTAGCTGACCCATGACGGCGTGGGTAATAACAATTCGCCGTCCAGTGCCATTTGCAGCGCAAATATCAACGACTTGCTGCCTGGACCCACAATGACTTGTGAATCGGAAATATTCAAATCGAGGTCATTACTGTAAAACCGGGCTATTGCTTTCCTCAAGGCGGGTAAGCCCTGCGAGGGTAGGTAGTGAGTCTGGTGTGCATTATCCTTCAAAGCCTCAAGCAGCTTAGGGTGGACGGGAAACCTCGACTCGCCAAAAGCAAGATGAAATACTTCCTGCCCCGAGGCCATGAGTCGATCCACGTGCTCATTAGTCTTTAATGTTGCCGAGGCCTCCAGCGTACTAAATTTGGCGGATATTGTATTTTCCATTTTAAAACTCTCCTTTATTCTGCATAGCCACCCAATTCCGGCACCAGTGATATAGCGGGTGCGGACAAACTTGTGTGACTTAATTCGACCATTGGGTTTGAGTCGTTTTCAAAGAAAAATGATTCGCATCCAAATGCTGGTTTAAGTTGATCGATCCAAACGGCGTGTTCATCATATTCCGCAAAAAATGGTCGATGCACCCAGTCCGAATTGCGGCCTTGTATGAAGTTCAAGCACATAATTTTTTCTCCGTAAATTGTGGCAATGCCGGCCAACTGTATCTTGCCGGGGCCGGCAGACATGCTAGGCCCACGAACAGTGCGGCAGATACCGCTCACTTTGCTGTAAGCATCGCGATATATTTCCCAAGAACGAACCAGCGGCACATTGAAGTAGTGTTGAGCCCCGGTATCTCTCGTTAAAAACATATAATAAGGGATCATGCCGAGGTCCACCTGTTTTCTCCACATATCGGCCCAGGTGTTGGCGTCATCGTTTATGTGCCGCATCAAGGGCGCCTGGGTCCTGATTTGAGCGCCCGTGGCCAGAATACGCTTAATCGCTTGTTGAGCTGCAGCGGTTTGCAACTCTCTAGGATGATTCACGTGAGCCATAAACGCCAAATGAATACCCGACTTTGTAACCCGTTCAAACAGTCTAAGCAGCTCGTCTGCATCCGGATCGGTAAGAAACTTGTACGGCCAATAGCTTAGTGACTTTGTGCCAATACGGATCGTTTTCAGATTGGGTAAATTGCCTTTTATTAGCGGATCGATATAGGTTGCTAGCGTTTTTGCCTTCATTACCAAAGGGTCTCCTCCGGTAAATAATATGTCTGATACCTCGCTGTTAGCTTTGACATATTGCAGGAGAAGTTCACCTTCACGCATGGCGAATTTCAATTCGTCCATACCCACAAATTGTGGCCAACGAAAACAAAAGGTGCAGTAAGCGTGGCAAATTTGTCCTTGGCTGGGGAAAAACAAAACGGTTTCTTTGTATTTGTGCTGCATCCCCGGCAGTCGTTGCCCATTGAGGGTAGGCACGTTTTGCTCAAGCTGACCGGCTGGATGAGGGTTGAGCTGCTGACGGATGCGATTCGCCGCCTCATTGACTTCCTCCTTACTCGCATTACGAACCAATAATCTAGCTATTTCATTGAAGTGATCCGGTTTCAACATGTTGCGCTGAGGAAATGTCAGGCAAAATATCGGGTCATGGGGTGCTTTATCCCAATCGATCAGTTCGTCTATCACATAATTGCTTACCCTGAACGGAAGTACTCGCCCGACAACTTGAATCGCAAATCGCTCGTCGTCACTCAAACATTTCAGTTGGCTTATAGAATCCAGGTTTTTTAGTGTATAAGGCTTATATTTCGGTGTTTTCATGGTATGCCCCTAGCGTAATTTGTTAATTTCAGTTCCCTGACAGGCCGTGGCCGCTTTAAAGGTAAGGCTGCTTAACCCGACTATTGAGCTAGCAGTCCACACTTGATGGGTAGTGCATGCCCATTAATAAAAGATGCGTCATCCGAACATAACCAAGCGACAGCTTGGGAGGCTTCATCAAGTTCGCAGACCCGACCCATTGGATACAGTTCTTTGATTTGTTTTTCACGTTCGGGGTGGCGTTCGTCAAATATAGCTTCACTCATGACTGTAGGCTCCACGATTCCGGGACATACGGCGTTTACTCGTATGCCTTCGTGTGCATATTCGATAGCAGCTGATCTGGTCAACCCGACGACGCCGTGCTTGCTCGCGATATAGGCCAGCCCAACATAGCGATTGCCATACAAGCTGGCGTCCGATGACATGTTGACGATGTATTCGGAATTCTGCTTAAGCATTTGCTGTATCTCATACTTCATACAGAGCCAGACGCCTTTGAAATTTACGTCGATAATTCTGCCCCAGGAAGCTTCAGTGAAATCAGCTGCGGGCGTGAATACGTCTTCCAGTGTTGTTAAAAGCACAATCTAGGCACCTTAGATGTCCACGGCGGTATCGATCATTAATTTCACTTGATCTGCACGGCGCACGTCAGCTTGAACGAAATGCGCATCGCCTGATTTCTTGACCATTTTCGTGGTGCGTTCGCGGGACTGGGCATCAATGTCTGAAATCAGAACGTGTGCACCTTCGGAGGCCAGTAAAAGAGAAGTGTCACGCCCGATCCCCGATCCACCGCCTGTGATCAAAATTACCTTCTTATAAAAACGCTTATTCACGCTTCAAATCCCTTTAAAGTGATTGGCATGGACTTCCGTAGTGGCTGTCAGAATAGTGCGGCGATCCTCAAGCTGTAGATAATGCTTCTATTTATCCACCACATCAAATGACCAGTACTGCAGTCAATTCCGTACGGATGTAATTCATTGCTGACACCGAGCAGGCTGTCTGCGAATAGCTACACATTGCAGAACGAGACATATCTATTTGAGTCCTGTAAAATACTTTTTTTCTGCTCACTGTTTCAAACTCTATTTCTGAATAATATTGAATACAATACTGCATGCCTATTGCCGTACTGACAAGTACGCACAAATCACTCATTTAGTATAAAATCGATGTAGGCTATACGCATTTTTTAAAAAAGAGCACGCATTGATTTTTGAAATATTGAGCACCAATTAAGATTATAAATAATCATAGTTGAGTGCATGAAGTTATTTAGCTATCAAAAGGGAGAGGATAATGCGCAAGCAACGCCATCATATTTATACCGACTGCCCGGTTGAAGCAGCTCTGGATATTATTGGTGGGAAATGGAAATCTGTTATTCTGTTCCGGCTAATGGAAAAAAAGCGCCGCTTCAACGAACTCAGACGCCTGATCCCGAAAATCACACAACGAATGCTGACCAATCAATTGCGAGAACTCGAGCATGACGGGCTTATCGACCGGACTGTGTTTCCTGAAATACCGCCTAAAGTCGAATATTCACTGACAACGTTAGGCGAAACGTTAAAGCCATTGTTAATAACTTTGAAATGCTGGGGTGAGGAGCATGTGTTAACGGAAAAAAAGTGATTGCGCTCTATCCACAAGCAAAGATGACACCAGTTAGACCGCCACAGATAGGCCGTAGCAAAAACTGGGTACCCGGTGCATCCTGGAGAAGTACAGTTACTGCATCGGGCACCCTACAGGGCTATCTGATTAAAACTATTTTTTGCAATCCCGCGCTGCTACTTTAGCATTCCACCTATTGTGAGGTTCTTGCAACAGATTACCGGACATCGGCCACACCATATGATTAGCGGCATAAGCACCGACGGGTATGCCAATAAGGGAAGCCGCTGGGGACGCGCCGTAGGTTTGCTGATCCCAGTGGTGGGCGATCGATAGATACGACGAGCAAGATGTTGCACCGGATTGACACGGGCGTCCCGGACAGTAGGGGACCCGTACCTTCACACTGGCGCAGCCTTTATCATTGGTTTTTAAGATGTTTGGCAGTCCTCCCAGCGGAACCGCATAGCCCTGCTCCTGGTCAGTTAGTGGATTCTTTGCACCCACATCCCACATTGTGTAGACAGCGTTCGGAAAGGCGTCGACGATCGATACTCGGACGGTCGCGGTACCGTCTTTCAGGCACTTGTAGGTGATAAGTCCGCTTACTTTGTTCCACTCTTCCAGTGAGGGCGCTGGATTGATGCCCACACGACGGTACACCGTAGCTTCTGTAGCGTCGTCGAAGCTCAGCGGCACTATACGGTCGGTGATCGTCTGAGAGCCAAAATAGTTTGAATCCACTTTGTCCAGCGTACGATTAAACAAAGTAGGGTCGACACCCAGCCCGAACAGGTCTACGAAACGCCGGTTCGTGGCCACAAGACGCGCCGCGTCGGTGTCAGCAGAAATGACCTCGGAGTCGTCGGCACCTTCGACGAATACGCCGATCTCGTACAAGGGTGGGTTAGGGTTGAGCCATGGCACACTTGGGGATGCGGACGTATAGTCTGCTATGAACTGATTGTTGAAAACGTTCACCCCATGTGCGACATAACCTTCAATGCGCATCGTCGTTCCTGTACCTGAAACGGCGCCCGGCCTGTAGACTGCGTCTGCCAACGCGCCGCTGTTAGCAATCAGGGCAGCCATACTGGCACCGGTAAAGAAGGTCTTGACCGCTGTTGCTGTAGATTGATTATATCTTTTCATCAGTCCGCTCCATTAATTATCCTTGTGATGAGTTATAGGTGAGTGAAATCAGGCCTCGACTTGATAAATCCCTGTCAAGGTTGCTGAGCTGGAATCACGTTAATTGGAAATGAGAGTGCCGCGTGCGCAAGAGTTCCGCCCGGGAACCCCAATAGTGCCTGGTCCGGAACGGCGCCGTTGATGTTGGCATCAGAGTGAAATGCTACTGTAAGGTACTTAAGCCGGGGTTCCGCTGCAGGACAAAAGTTAAGCGCCCTGGAAAACGCCGCAGTGCCATCCTCGCTGGCGACGAGAATATTTGGAACACCACCCAGTGGTACTCCGCCGACACGATCACCGAGGCCGTCACCATCAGAATCAAATGAGTATACACCCCAGGCGGAATATATAGCGTCCGGAATAAGACCTTTGAGTCTGATAGTGACCGACGATGTCCCGTCGGAAAAACAGTGGAACTTAGCCACCCCCTTGGCCTGTAACCATTTCTCCAGCGAAACGGGGGCATTTGACGCGATTCGACTGCGCACCGTTGCACCAACCTCAGAAACCGACGGAAGCGCTGCCATTTCACCGGCCGGGCCAGCAACCACTGCCACTTCATGCAGTGGTACATTTACCAGTGCGGGATCAATGTCAGCGCTGGTCATTCCAAACAACGCCAAGTAGTTTTCGTCTAGACCAGTAGCCATGAGTGTGCTCATTGGCGATTCTTCGGTAATGGCACTTGGTTCAGATTTCCCGGGATCGTAGCCGAACACAAAATTAAACCCCGATTCCCCCAGCGCCTCGCCCAAGTTCCAAATGGGTTTGTTGAGAAAGCGGTTAGAACCGGTAACGGCGCGGCCGCTAACTCTAATAGCTAATAGAACCTGTTTAGATGCCTCATTCGATGAGTCTGTTAATACATCCTCGGCCCTGACTGTAAGCGTTAGCAATATTGTTAGTGCAATTACGGTAGTGAGTATCTTTTTATTCATAATGATTGCTCCTTATTTAAACGAGTTGAAATGGTTCTCTTATTCCCTTATTTACACTCTGGCGGTATTAACGCACGCGTTAATGTAGTGGCATATTTCTTCTTTTCAGTCTACCGTTAACAGCGGCCATCAGCAGAGCTTCCACTTGCTCTGCATCGACGATCTCATTGAGATCCCCCAGTTGCTGTCCACTACGGATTGTCACCCTGAATATTTCCTCGATTCCAGTAAAACTTTTGGTGAAAAGTTTCGTTGTCACAATCTGCCGGGGCGCCCTCCGCGTTAACAGGTAAGTACCCCCGTCGCTCAACGAGCCAGAGGCGACAGTTTCGAAATGAGCCTGTACGATTTCAAAGGAGGTGCGCTGACGCGCTACAGCGGATGGTCGTTCTTTCTTTCCATGCCCTTGGTGACACTTGGATGGCACCGGGCATACACTTTGTTTATCGTTTAAGATAAACGGTTCAGCATCCATGGAAAAGTATTTTTCATGAGGCATCCTTACCTCCTCCCCTCGAAGTTCTGTCGTCGATACTAGGCAGACTGAAATTAATAGCCAATATCAAACCGAAGCAGTGTATTCGTTGTTAATCGAAACTAATATTCTATTAAATATGTCACTAACGTTTACCCGCCGCAGTAATTTACACTGCACGCTGTTTTGGTTTAACTATGTTCTTTAGTCAGCTACTGGTTGCGAACGGTATATTCTTAGAAATCATCCGTTAAGATTATAGGCGATAAAAGCATTAAGAACAGAACGCACTAATAGCGCAGATAGTGTCTCATTATATACCTATGGGTACCTGAACCTTCCCAATAAAAGTTGACACCTTATCTTTGAAAAGAGGAGTCAAATGAAAAAGCATTATTCAATTGATATAAAGAACAAGAAAAGACTACACGCCAGTTTGGGGTATATGAGTCCAACTGAGCATGTGAAATCGAGGGCGTGAATGTGTCAACATTTTATGGGGAACATCAGTGCGCTCTATCGTTGACCAGACGATAAATATGATCAAATAGGTTATAGATAAATGGGAGCCTCCCCGCCCTTCCGGGAGGCTCATTCACCGACTCAGCCAAGCAATCTACTGGCCTGTAGAATCTGCGTTCAACCTGATGTAATTCAACATTGAATAGCAGTTGCTATTGGTGAATATCTTCAGACCACCAAGATCGCTAAAGTCGCCGAACTCACCGCTCAATATTTTGTCTGCGCAACTGTCAACTACGTCTCCGAAGAAATGATTAATTACATTGTAGGGAGAGGGACCGAATTGAAAGTAGTCGTATGGGAAACCATCGAAATCGTTTGTTGGATTACCTGTGGATACCTCAACAAGCGCGAGCCCTGCTGCTCGTTGTACCGCCTTAACATAGTCCTGGGATCGACGTACGTCATCTATCGTACCAACCCGTGTCAGATGGCCGCCGATGAAATAATCTACTTTGTCATGATACTCATCGATAATTTTCTGATGTATATCGATATAACCCCTGACATCCGCAGTCAGGCCAAGATTCGCGAAAGGGACCCAATTCGGGAACACGACGTCCACAACCATCAAAGCTCGATGATACGGGGCGTAAATGAATATATCTCCCTTACCATGGTAGCTGCCGCGATACTGGAGCACCAGCCTTTTCCCACCGATATTGAGAACTTTTTTGTGCCTGAATGCATCATCCGGCACGGGCCGCCTGGAATCATTGGCTTTCACCAATTCCTGTTTCGCGTCTCGGTGTGCAATAATCTTCACGTGCGGAAATGCGGAAACAACGCTTCCAGCGCCACCAATATGATCGGTATGCGTATGACTGTAAATGAGATGGGTCACAGGCCTGCCGTATGATACCTTGCTTATTGCACCTAGCAGATTTGTCGATAGCGCCTGCGCGTCTGTGTTCATAAGACTCGGTGGTGCATCAACCATAATGACGCCACCGGGCGTCACTAGAAACATCGACTGGTATACTTGACCTGCTAGCTCGCTGGCGACAAACAACCCACCCCCTAGATCGCTAATAAGCAGGCCATTTTCTTCATCGGCAACACCCAATGTTTCTTCCGCAGCGTGAGGGATGCATTGAAGATCATCGATATCGCAGGGTATTGATACCTCTGCACGCGCCAAACCGCTAATAGCGGGCACCAAGTATGCAGTGAAGATCAGCGATTTGATCAGTGATGGAAAAACCCCGATACCTGACATCTTCATAATAATATTCCTTATAGTCATAGTTGTGTATCCATTCCAAATATTGGTAATCAATAAAGTTAAGACCTGGAACAATCAGACATTACAGTGCCAGTGTTCAGAAAGAGATCTTTATACGTCTATTTCAATGGAATAATGATAATAAATCGCCGCGTTGGCAAGTACGCACAAATAGATACGTTAGTACCCATTCGGCTGTTACTTTTTCATAACAAAGAGCGGTTGCCTGTTAGGTGTGTTCGCTAAATCGATCCGCGATTATGGATGCAATCAAATACGAAGAATCTTCCTTAAAGTAACTTATAGGTTACTAGATGATTAATTTGTGCGTACTTTTCACGATGCCCTGTATGTTCAATAATATTGATTCTTGTCTTTATTGTAATGTCGATAGGGATGGAACGAACAGGGTAAAACCGAATGAACACGACTCACGGGAGGTATAAGATATGAACAAGCAGAGCATCTCTTTGCTGTTTACACTTTTATTACAGGTATGTGCTGTGCACGCAGACACAGTGAGCAAAGCGGTTCCAGATACCTTACCTGGCAACGGCTTTGGCGGACTGTCCGGTTTCATGGTAGGTGCTGCAGCGGGGGGGCCGGTTGGAGCCGTTATTGGTACCAGCATTGGTTGGATTATCGGAGGCCAAGCACAAGAAGTCGCTGGATTGAGCGGCGTTGCTTACCGGGTCAAGCGGAAAGATGGCAGCGAAACAACTGTCCGGTCACCAAACAAGACATGGATACCAGGTTCGAGGGTGCACATCGTCGGAGGCCGCTTGGTGAGTAATGATTAGAGCTATATATTTTTTCACATCTGTAACGCCTGAACGATCGGCTATCAGTGTAATGGTTCACCATGCTGTTAACATCACAGGATCTGCCGCTTATCTCTTGCAATCTGCCTGATCCTTGCATTTTCCGAGGGTGCCCCACGCCGTTCAAGTGTCAAATAGGACACTATGTGAATTATAAGTGCGTATTTCTCAATACATATTGCGGACCTATACTACGCACTCCGTGTGCCTGACTGTGACGGAGGGTCTGGAGGGTGATCCAGCGACTAATGACCAAAGATCGCCAACCAAACATCGCTGGCAGGCAACACAAACGATGATGTTAAAACCCAATCAACTGAACAGTTGTAAAGGAGTGATCTAATGGATCCAGAGAATAGTGCTGTCATACTTGTTGATGACGACAATGACTTCCTAACTGAAGGTGGTAAGCTGCACGGCGCAGTCAAGCAGGTACTAGAAAGCAACAACGTCGTTTCCAATATTAACGATCTGATGAAAAGGGCAAGAGAGAAAGGTATCATGATTATTCATGTGCCTATCATATTCTCTTCCGACTACCATGAAATGGGCGACAACCCCTACGGGATTTTCAAAGTTGTAAAAGATACGGGTGCTTTCCAGCGAGAGACCTGGGGCGCTAAAGTTGCCGACGTGTTAGAGGTGCAAGACAGCGATATCATTGTAGACGGCAAGAGCGCAACCTGCGCCTTCGCCACAACTGACTTGAAGGCCGTACTGGACAAACATGGCATTAAGACAATTGCTCTCGGCGGATTACTCACCAACATCTGTATCGAGTCGACCATGCGCACCGCCTACGACCAGGGTTTGGAGGTGTATACGCTTACTGATTGCTCGGCGACACTGGGCGATGAACAGCAAAGAACGGCCATTGAACTCGACTGGCCGATGTTCTCAAAACCGGTAACGCATGATGAATTCCTGAAGGCACTAGACATGGCACCCGCAGCTTAGTTGGTCAAACGCACATATTGCCGGACCCGGTCTATACGGTTAATGCTCAGGCGGGCAGCGTCAGATACGATGCGCCCGCCTGTTGGGTCTCGAGTTCGTAATTCTACCCGTAGAACGGCATGTGCGCAATCTTAACGTTCACAGTATATTCCAATCCACAAATGAATCTGGAGAGAGGGTGAGAGAACCATATCTCAGCCGGTTTTCAGAGTCCGCCCATGAATAGTTTTAAAGAGTGCCTGGCGGTCCTTCGCCTAGAGGCACCACTTTTGGTTGTAGCTGGTCCGCCGCCTGATTGTCGCTGATATGTAAGCAATGGGATGGACTCCTCCTCACGTTACAAATCGACGCCTATGCGCCAGAATGGTATTTGTAAAAC
This sequence comes from Gammaproteobacteria bacterium, assembly GCA_003230835.1. Classification (GTDB taxonomy): domain Bacteria; phylum Pseudomonadota; class Gammaproteobacteria; order Pseudomonadales; family Azotimanducaceae; genus UBA4421. The sequence continues at coordinate 559 of QIGT01000305.1, read as the reverse complement.
AACCATTCATGAAGATGAGGAGAAACCCGAAATGAAGATTATCCGAGCTGGAGTTGATATAGCAAAATTCGTTATTCTATGTACATGCGGTTGATCGTCATGATAAACCTCAATGGCAGGCCGCCACCAAACAAGGGGCAGCTCAGACACCGAAGTAACCGGGCAGGCAAGGCCATGGAGAAACAACTTTATACCGGCAAAAATGCTCTCAAAGTCGGCGAGAAAGATCTTGCGGTAATGAATCAGGCTGGTGCAGACCTTGCTACCAGAATGCCGAATCCGGGCCTGCATGTTGGAGACAAAGCGCCCGATTTCTCTCTGAAAAATCCACATGGGAAAGTGGTAAAACTCAGTACCAAGTTAAAAAAAGGCCCTGTCGTTCTCGTGTTTTACCGAGGCGCCTGGTGCCCCTATTGCAATCTTCAGCTCCATACCCTGAAGGACATATTACCAAATATCAAACAATACGACGCCTCACTGATCGCAGTAACGCCACAAACACCGGACAAGTCTCTCGGTCAGATCGAAAAAGATGGCTACCCTTTTGAAAATACTAAAT
>QIGT01000438.1 GCA_003230835.1 Gammaproteobacteria bacterium | reverse complement strand
TGTATGGGTCGAGGGCCGCATCAGTGATTACCCCAAGTTCGCTAACGGCTTTTTTAACAGCGCGCACGGCTGTGGGGACCAAGCCGGCAGGGTTATAAGCTTCTGCACCATCTAATGTACGTTTGCTGGAATCGATATTTGGGAATAGTGCGATGGCGGGAATGCCAAGATCAAAAATTAACTTGGCCTCTTCCACCAGGCGATCAACACTATACCTAAAGATACCCGGCATCGACTCGATCTTGGAGGTTTGCCGCTCGCCAGGAATGACGAACATCGGGTAGATCAAATCATTCACGCCGAGTTCGTTCTCGCGCACCAAGCGGCGCACAAAATCGTCTGTGCGGTTACGTCGTAGTCGGGTTGTGGGAAAACGGCGCATGTCAGGTCCTTTGCTTGGTGGTCAGTTGTTTGCCGAGCGATTTACATAAACGTTCAATCGCGCAGGTGAAAAGTTCGGGTGAATTGTGCATCTTTGCATTGAGTAAGGCACCATAAATGCTACTCATCAGTTCGTGGGCACTACGGGTTGCCTTTTTATCTTTGTACCCGGCACTGGCGAACAATGCGCTTAGGGCTAGGTGCCAGTCGTTGAACTGAGCGTAGATAAGTTGTTGTTGCTGTTCGATCTCTTGATTGGCCGTGGCGTGATGGATAAAAATTGCCAGTAGGCAGTTGGTGCCATTTTCAACGATGTATTGTTCGAAACCCAGAAGAAATTTTAGCATGCGTTTTCGAGGTGATTCAGACCCACCCACATGACTGAATGCCAATCGTTGCGCGCGCGAAATGGCATAGCGTACCAACATCGTGGCTATTTCAGGCTTGCCGCCGGGGTAGTGGTGGTAGAGGGAGGCTTTGCTTAAGCCCGTAGCCGCAGCAAGGTGAGCGAGGGTGGCACCGTCATAACCTCGTTGAGTAAACACGCACAACAACTGCTCAACAAGCCATTCTTTGGTTGTACGGGTTGGTCGCATACCTGTTTATCTTGCAGTGCAGGAACATGAACTTTATCAAACCGAATGATCGTTTTGGAGAAAAATAGCGATTTTTGCGACCTTTCTCCTACATAGATGCATCCTATGAGTATGTCTGGCTTTTCAAAACTCGCTTTACCTGCTGCGGTTGCACGGGGCGTGATGGTGGGTGATCGGAACGCCATTGCGGAAGCCTATAAAGTGTTGGCGCCAGCGGTCATGGGGCTCGCAGCGCGCATTCTTCAAGACCACTCGTTAGCAGAGGAGGTGGTGCAAGACACTTTCATCGAATTGGTCGAGAAATGGTCACAAATTCGAACCATCGAGGCTATTCCGGGGTGGGTGCGACGGGTTGCGGTAAATCATTGTCTCATGCGCTTAAGATCACCTTGGTATTCACGGCGTTCTTCTGCAGACGCTGAAGCAGTGATTGAATCTGCGCAGGATGAAGTCTCATTAGACTGGGTTGCACAAGTTCCTAGCCTGGAACGCGCACTAGGTAGTCTTGGTGAAGCGACTCGTGCAGTTATTTGGTTGCACGATGTTGAAGGTTACACGCACAAAGAAATTGGTGAATTTATGGGCAGAACCAGCAGCTACTCGAAATCTCAGCTGGCGCGTGGATACGAGAAATTACTGGCCTGGCAAATACGCCAGGAGACCGGCAATGTCGATAAAACAACAGTTGCGAAGAAGCGGGCTCGAACATATAAGAACAGATGCGCTCCAACCGGCACGCAAGTAGGTGAATAAACATGGACAATGAACTAGACATATCGGAACTGTTGGCCCTGCGTGATGGCGAACCCTACGACATCAACAAAGTGGGCAGCGAAGATCAAGCAGCGCAGATGCAAACATTGCAGAAACTGGCTGCGCTAAAAGCAGATCTAAATGATCTGTCCAACATTCATGTCGATGCCTGCGTGTGGATGAGGGCCGAGCAAAATACTCAAGCGACTAATACCCAAGCAACTAAGGCTGTGGATTGGCGGCGTTATCCATTTGCAACGGCAGCCTCAGTCTTCGTGGTTTCGGCGATGGTCATATTCACCCTATTTGGTTCAGAGGATGCCTCGTTCAACACGCCTGCGCGTATAGCTGCGCATACGCAGATAGAGCCCACTGCCATCCGCACGGCTGCACTAATGACACAATCACGTCATTTAGAGCAGGCCTTCGCCGGCGGTTTTTCACCGCAGTCAGGTAGACTTGAGAGCCCTACATCGTCTCATGCTCAATCCGTAGTTGTGGCTATCTTGGCCTACCGAGTTGCCGATGTTGACGACCAAATTGCGAGATTGTATGAGGGTGAAAATGTCGACCCGGAGTTGCGCCGAGAGCTTTGGCAGAAGCGTGTCGAATTGTTAGAAGCTTACCTCGGTGAGCTGGCTACAGCCAATCCAGACGTGTTGATTAATAGCAGGAGTATGTAATGAAAAATATTTGCTTAGGCATCGTGCTAATGATATCGGCAACACTTTGCTTTGCCGGGGAATATGAAAAGGAAATGGAAGCGGCACGCAAGGCACTTGATAATGCAGCACGTACCCTGGCAGAACTTCACAAGAAAAAATTCGAGCTAGGCGGCGACGCGCAGCGAGCAATGTTAGGTATATTGTTAGGCGATGGCCCCGACATTGGAGGCGTTACCATTGTTGGAACGACCCCTGACAGTGGCGCGGCAAATGCTGGGTTAAAAACCGGGGATTTGATTGTTAAAATTGGTGATCTGATGCTGTCGAATGTCGATGACCCTATGCATCAGCTTTCTAAGTACATGCAAAGAGTCACCGCGGGAGACGAGGTAGCCGTCGTGTATCAGCGAAATGGTGAGTCGCGATCGGTATCTATCACCACACAATCCAGGTCGAAGCATATCTTGGCAATGCTCCCTGACATACGCATGGACGTAGACAGTATTGGAGATTGGGCGGGGCTGGTGAATGTCAGCCGAGAGCTTTGGACGTCTGGCGCGATTCATGAAGGTCATCTGATGCAGGTGACGGGCGATCTGGCCAGCTATTTCGGCGTGGAGTCGGGGGTCATTGTCACCCTGCCCAAGGCGAATTCGAAGCTACGAGCAGGAGACGTTATATTGCGAGTTGACGGTGTTCAGATCCAAGATGTGGCGCAATTGAATGAGATAATTCAGGCCAGCAAGGCGAGCAAAGAAGTGGCTGTTGAGCTGCAACGTCACGCTCGAGTAGTTAAAGTTTCTGTTGCGCTAGAAGCGTTTTTTAGTCGGGATCATCGCGAAGTACATATGTCGCGGATCAAGTGTCGAGCGCCCGAAGATGAAACTGAAGTCCAGGTCGAGAAAAATCACAAGTGATATCCATACATTATCGCGAAGCTACACTTCCAATTTTTCGCTGGCGCTGAGCCAGGCTTCTTCGGCTTCCTTTACTCGATTTCGATAACGACCGGTGCGAGCCAGTAGTGCATCTAGTTCTTCGGCAGGCATTGAAGCATAGGTTTCTTGGTTTGCTAATGTTGTTTCCATCTGCTTAAGCTCAAGGTTGAATGTGTCTAGTTTGCTTTCCAATTCTTTGACTTGCTTGCGCAACCGGCCTAAGTCTTCTCTACGCTGGGCACGTTCTTTGCGCAAATTCTTTTTCGACGGGTTAGTAGATTCTGTGCGCGGGCGTTGAGGTTTAAGTGCGGTGGTGTAATCGCTTAAGTCACCACTGAATACGGCCAGCGAACCGTCTTGGATGACCCAAAAGTCGTCTACGGTTTTATCCAACAAACTTCTATCGTGAGAGACAATAATCACCGTGCCACTGTATTGTTGTAGTGCCATGGCCAATGCGTCGCGCATTTCTAGATCTAGGTGGTTAGTGGGTTCGTCGAGAATGAGTACCGCGGGTGTTTCAACAGCAACCAAGGACAATACTAGCCTGGCTTTTTCGCCACCGGACAAAGTATGTATTGGCCGGGTGGTCATTTCCGCAGGAAACCCCCAGCCACCTAAATAGTTTCGACACTGTTGTTCTGTCCAATCTGGTTTGGCCGCCATCAAAGTTTGCAGGGCTTGATTCTCAACGTTGAGTGCTTCCATCTGGTGCTGAGCGAAATAGCCTACTTCACTGTGTTGACCGCGTGAGAATTCGCCACTTAGAGGGGTTAGTTCACCGACCAAGGTTCGCAGCAAGGTGGTTTTACCTGCGCCGTTAGCACCCAGCACACCTATGCGAGTGCCAGGCAGAACGGTTTGGCTGACGTCATGCAACACCACCGTGTCTGCATAACCAGCCGACAAATTGCGAAAGGTAAAGAGAGGATTGGAAACTTTATCAGGGTTCTTAAAGGTCACAGAATAGGGCGAGTCTGCGTGGATAGAAGCATTGAGTTGCATACGCTCAAGCGCCTTGATCCGGCTTTGTACCTGTTTTGCCTTACTGGCTTTCGCTCTGAAACGATCAACAAATTGCTGAATGTGCTGGGCTTGGGCTTCGCGCTTAGCCTGTGACGCTTGCTCCTGTTCAAGTTGCTCAGCCCGTTGGCGCTCACAAGAGCTGTAGTTGCCGTTGTACAGCTTGCCTGAGTTGGCAGTGAGATAGAGCGTGTGATCGGCGCAGGCGTCTAGAAACGCTCGGTCATGGGCGATGAGCAAAACCGCGCCTTCAAATCGGGCTAACCAGTTTTCAAGCCACATGATCGTCTCTAAGTCTAAGTGGTTGGTGGGTTCATCTAGCAGCAGTAAGTCACAGGGTGCCATCAAGGCTTGAGCTAAGCTTAACCTAATACGCCAGCCGCCTGAAAATGCGTCGAACGGCTTGTCGAAATCTGTTGCAGAAAAACCGAGTCCGTAGAGAATTTCTCCTGCGCGTGCTTGAGCTTCATAGCCACCGAGGTCGTGTAAATCACTATGCAGGGTTGCAAGCTTACTCGGTTCGGTGACCGTCTCTATTTGTTGTTCGACTCGGCGAAGTTCTTTGTGGCCGTCTACTACGTATTCTAATGCGGGGCGCTGACTGGCCCCGACGTCTTGTTGCATGTATCCCAAGCGCCATCCGTCAGGTAGGGTCAGCTCGCCCGTGTCGACCAGTAGCTCGCCAAGAATGAGTTGAAATAAAGTAGATTTACCCGCGCCATTTCGCCCGGCTACCGCTACTCGCTGACCAGGGTGGACAACAAAATTGAGATTTTCGAAGAGAACGTCATCTCCTCGCTTAAATTGTAGGTTTTGCGCGCGCAACATATGCAGACAGTAGCTGGCGCTACATCCAAGTGAATTTATCGATTATAGGCTAAGCTGGGTGGCTTGCAGTAGTATCCGTTTTTTTAGGGCTAGCAGCTCGAGGCTTCATTCGAATCGAAGCGACCGTGGTTCGTCGTGCAGGTGCTTGTGCGTCGATCCAGTTGAGTAAGCGTTTCCATTGCGCCGTCTCTTTGCGTGCCGCGCGGCAGTCTTTCATATCAACAACCCCCTGGCCGAGTTCTGCAGCGTCAATGTAAACAGGGGAATCTCGAAATTCCGCTACTGCTGGAACGTCTAAACAACCCAGGAAATGCATGAGTTTTTCATGAGTTTGAGTGTTGGGTTGGATGCGGTTGGCAATCACGCCAACGGGACGAGGTGCCGAGCGATAGATGCGATGGGTCAATAAGTCTGCAATAAACTTACCCCCGGCACGGATATCGATGGCCGAAGGGAGCATCGGCACGAGAATGATATCCGTTTGGCGCAATAGACTTTCTAGATCCCGTCCACGAGCATTGCTGTGACCATCGATGACCACCACCTGTGTATTGGCGGGAAGTCGATGATGAAAGGATGTTGTTTGATACATACTGGGGCGTTCGTGCTTAGCGATTAACTCTACCTTCGGTAAAGTATCATCTCGCTGCGTTGCCCAGTGGCTGCTGCTTGCTTGGGGGTCGTTGTCCATTAGGGCAACATTGATACCTCGGCATGCATAGGCGACGGCTAGGTTAGTCGCAATTGTGGTTTTCCCACATCCACCCTTGCCGTTTATAACCAGTATACGGCGTGCTGGTGATTCCATTGGCGTCCCACCCTGTAGAAGGCTGGATATAAATTGTGCCAGCCCGGTAACGTGTCCTGCGCAGCCCTAAAACATCCTTCTGGCGCTATGAAAGCGCGTGGTGGTGGCCGGTGAACTGGCCTGGGCGTCCTACCCATCCACTTATGCTCTATTGCTGAGCCCCATTTTGTTGTTCAAACTTGTGTTCAAACCGCTTGTAGTTAGCCCGCGAGAGTTCAACTCTCTCGCCCTCAACTCTATGGTTGATTATGGCTATGTTGGCATCTAGTCCGTGTTTTTATTTTATCGGTGACTAGACAGTTTAGTTTTTTACAAGCTGTGGATAACTATAACAGGGACAATTTCAATTGCACTACCCACTTACGACGACTTTTTAACCAATTATGGAGCTTAAGACGTGCGTAACTGAAGTAATCGCCCATCCCCAGACAACGCCCAGATGATCTGATTGTCGGCAGAAATAGCAACTTCGAGGATAGCTGCGCCGGTGGGTCGCATCACATGTCGAGTGCCTGGGTCCCATTGGTCAACTACCTGACCGGATGACACGTTAATTAATTTTATCTGGCGGTTGGTATAGCCAACCACCAGCCAAATGTCATCGTCAGAAAATCGCGCTGAGCGCACGCCATGATTTATGCCGTTATGTATTTGGTGTATTTGTTGGCCGGACTCGTTGTCCCATATGGCCACCAAATCCCCTAAGGCTGCGGTAAATGCAAAACGCCCGCTGGGTGAAAGCGCCACAGCACGAATAGGATTATCGTGTTGGTAGTAGTGTACTGCGGTGCCGTCGTTAAGATTCCAAAGTACCGCACTGTTGTCATCGCTACCGGTTAAGGCCAGGGTTCCTTCTCGGTTTAGGGCTACCGCGCCGACGGGACCTTGGTGCAACATTGTTTGTTGGTAAGCACCCGTTTGGGCATCGAATACCAGTGCGCTGTGGTTGTCTAAACCTAACAGCACGTGCCGGTTGTCGTTGAAGATCGCAACATCTAACACCGCTCCGGGTGTTGCCCAATAATTTACCGCCTGGCCGGTTTGTGTATTCCATAGAACCAAAGTCCGAGGATCGGTTGTAACGGCGTGAGTGCCATCAACAGAGATGGCGGCGGCAACCAACTGCGCATATTCGCCCTGGGCATGTGACCAGTTAAACAGCCTCTCATTGCCTCGTGTACGCCATAAGCTGGCACCGTGGTGTAAAGATCCTATGAGGGCAAGTTCACCATCGCTGGAAAGTGCGCCTGTATATAAACCTTTGGCAGCTATTTCGAAGGTTTGGTTGGGCGATTTCCCACCCGTACAACCCCCAAGCAGGAGTATAATGCTGGCTGCAAAGGTGCCTACAATAAAGGCGCATACAATAGAGGTGCCGCGCATTTTACGCGGCGAGTACGCCAGTGAGTTCATCTTCAATCTCAAAGCGTGTTTCTAAGGCTAAGGCGAGTACTTCCAAATCTGATTTCAGTTCGGGTATCTGAACGCAGAGACCATGTTTGTATCTTTCGCAGAAACCCAGCGCTTGCGCAGTGATGTTATCTAGGGCGACCAGTTGGTGTGGTTCGGGGTGGAAGATCTGGAAAAAGCGGAAATGGCCATACGATATGTAGTCAATCAGGGTCTCATTAAAGCGTTGCGACAAGGCTTGTACCAAATCGCTGTGTTGGGCGTCTAGGCATTTATTTAGTTTCAGCAAGTAGCTCAGAACCGATGCGCGAGCACGCCCCATTTCTTTCGTGACAACGCTTTGTTCCATTTGTGTCCCCTTATGAGTCATAAGGAAAACATAGCAAAAATTCCGCAAAACGCGAGTGAGTCAGACTACGTCAGTAGATAGCCAGAGGTTAGTGTCGTTTTTTTTCTATCGAGTCGTCTGCCGTAACTGCAAACTTGCGGTGACGATGAGAACGAAGAAGCCGAGCAACGCGAAACCGGGAATCGACAATCCCAGAAAAGACCAGCTGACGCTCGCACATTCGCCCGTGCCAGAAGTCATCGCCGTGAGTAGCTGCGATAGCGGAAAGGCTTCCAACATATACTGCAGATCCGGACCACAAGCAGGCACTTGGTCTGCGGGAAGGCTTTGCAGCCACAATTGTTTAATCGAAAAGTAGCCACCCACACAACACGCAAAGATGGTGAGCAACGGATAAATACCCCAGCGTGGATTGTGTAACAAGCTGATGTAAGTGACAGCGCCGGCCAATAGGAACCAAATACGTTGCATCATGCATAGCGGGCACGGTACGAGACCGAGGACAAATTCCATGACCAGGGCGATGGTTAGCATCGCACCGCAAAGTAGGCATGTGATCACAGCCCATTGCTGTGCGAGTCCATTAGGGAAGTTGAGATTCATACGATGTTTACCACGACTTTACCAATGGCTTGTCGCTCCTGCAGACAGTTAAGGGCACTTGCATAAGATTCAAAGGCGAACTCCTTGCCGACTAATGGATTAATTTTTCCATCCTCAAACATCTGCATAATCTCGGCAAAATTCTCTTTGGCGTCGGCTGGGAGGCGCGCAGAAAATGCGCCGTAAAAGACCCCAACCACTTGGCAGCTCTTAAGTAGCACCAGGTTGGTGGCCAGCTTTGGAATGTCACCACCCACAAAGCCAACCACGAGGACGCGACCATACCAGTTGATACATCGCATGCATTGATCAAATAAGGCGCCTCCAACAGGGTCGTAGATGACGTCAGCCCCACGACCGTCTGTGAGTGCTTTGACTTTATCTTTCAATACGCCATCACTGTAGTCGATCAGATCATCTGCCCCGGTTTTCTGGGCAACGGCTAGTTTTTCGGGGCTGCTTGCCGCAGCGATTACTCTTGCACCCATGGCTTTACCGAGTTCAACCGCCGCCAAACCAACTCCGCCAGCTGCCCCCAATACCAACAGCGTTTCCCCTGCTTTGAGTTGCGCACGTTGTTTTAGCGCATAGTAAGAGGTGCCATAAGTGGTGCTTATGCCCGCAGCCTGGGCAAATGTCATGTTGGTGGGTTTAACTCTCAAAGCGGCACCGGGTAGGCTGATTTTTTCGGCGAAACAGCCGCTACCCGTGCCACCGAAGACTTCATCACCCACTTGCCAATTTGTGACGTCTGCTGCGACTTCACTAATTACACCGGCAAACTCACCCCCTGGGGAGAAGGGAAAATCTGGTTGAGATTGGTACTTTCCCTGGATCATGAGTACATCGGGGAAATTTAGTGCACTGGCGTGAACATCGACAATCACGCCGCCAGGCTGTAATTGAGGATTCGGTACCTCTTCCATCTGCAAATTCTCTGCAGGTCCAAATGATTTACATAATACGGCGCGCAATACGGACTCCTGAATTAATCGGTCTATCGGCAACGGACGGGTAGAGTACTAGGTTACTGGCACAAACGGGTTGGTCAACTACCCTAATCAAGATAGTTTCGGTAAAGGACACAAAATGTTGCGATTAAGTGCTGTTGTGCTCGGTTTTGCCTTCATCAGTTGCGCGGTGCAGGCAGAAAAAGCCGAAGGATCTCCAGAACCGATAGGTGGGGTGGTGCGCTATATTGAGTTAAAGCCTACTTTCGTGACCAACTTTGGTGCTTCGGATTCAGGTCACTTAAGGTACGTGAAAGCGGACATCACCGTTCGCGTTTCAAACAAAAATGCGGAATACGCGGCGCGTTACCACCTCCCGGCTCTGCGCGATAAGCTGGTACTGTTGCTTTCGCGCCAAGATGAATCCACCGTAGCCAGTGCTGCTGGCCGAGAAACCATAAAGGCTGAGGCGATCAAAGAGTTGCGAGAAGTGTTACGTCGTGAAGAAGGTGAAGATTACATAGAGGACCTGATGTTTACCAACTTTGTCGTGCAACGGTGATGATCTAAAACCGGTTTATGGAGTAAATACATTCCATTGTAGACCAATGCTTCGAAGATCTGGGTAGAAGAGGACAAAATCTTCTTGTACACCGCTGAGTACCTCGAGGTTGGCTTGCTCGGCTGCTGCCAGTAGCTCAGAGCGTTGCAGGCGTCGCAATACCGCTGCGAGTCCTCGTTTTATGTGTCGCCAATCGTCGTAGTTGGCAAGCAAATCTTGTTCTTCCATATAGGTTAGAAATCGCAGCCCATGGTCGGGTAGAAAAGTATCGTAGGTGCGTACCGCGCTGTAACATTGTGCGGTGAAAGACGATAAATGATTTGTGTAGTAGCTGCCCCAACTTAAGCTCAAACAATAGTCTGCTAACAGATCAACGTATATCGGTGCGAACCGGCGTGACGATTTAGGGAATCGGTTACAACTGTTGCGGATGCCAGGATGTTGATTCGACCAAGCGTCGATCTTTCGATGTAATTTCACCCCCGCTTGCAGCTCAATTGGCCAATGCTCTGGCACCCGACCCTTAACAAAATCGCCAACAATTGCTCCAGCTAGCAAACCTTTGTGTTGTTGCTCATTACAATCCCAAACCTGTGCTGTGTCTTGAGCTAAGGCGCAGTGGGCGAGAAAGTTCATTGCCTTGTTAAGTATTTGGCAGTGCTAAATAGTCGGTTAGAAATTCGCTGAAGCTTTGTTTGTCTGCGGCTTCGATGGTCTGTTGTTGGTGGTGTGAATCGATTACCTGCTGATTAAATACTGATTGTAATTGCTGGCTCAATTCCTGTTCAGCAAAAGACTCTCGGTGTTCGATGCCGCAATTCATGGCAAAGCGGAAGAAAGGTATATTTTGAGCCTTCATCTCGCTGAGAATCTGCGCAGAAGGTGTTAGCGAGGGATCGTCAACCTTGGTTTGTTGGCTCGCCACCGCATTTTGGTAGGTGGTTGTCGCATTGTCACCATCAAGAATTTTGGCCATTTCCATGCAGTGTTCAAGCAGCTCTACTGACCATTCGATCATGTTGCGTTGAGAATTGGCTGAATCTTGTAACGTCAAATCGCTGCGTCGTCCTTGTTCTACAACGCGCACTTGATTGCCTACCAAACGGTTTGATTCACCCATGCTGTCGTCATCGCTGTTGGCGAGCAAGCACATCATCAAAAACGTATCGATGAAATGACACTGTTCAACATCTATGCCGACAGGCAAGAAGGGGTTCAGATCTAAGCAGCGAACTTCAACATACTCAACACCACGATCACGCAACGCAGTGATCGGGCGCTCGCCAGAATAGGTTCTACGTTTGGGTCGAATGGTGCCGTAAAACTCATTTTCGATTTGTAATACGGTGGTAGACAGCTGGTGATATTGGTGGCCATTGGTGAGACCAAATTCTGCGTATGAGGGAAACTCTTGGGTCAATGCTCGCACCATAGACTCTGCGTATTCGTCCAGCGAGTTATAGGAAATGTGCAGATCAGCCTGGGCGCTACTTTGGTAGCCCAACGGTCCCATGCGCAAACTGGTTGCGTGAGGCAAATACAATGATCCTTCATCAAGTGGCTGCAAAGAATGACGCATCGAGGTGGTGAAAGAGCGGCACACGGTAGGTGAGGCGCCAAATAGGTAGATGAGTAACCAAGACCAACGTCGAAAGTTTCGGATCAATGCGAAGTATGCGTCCGTGCGCTGATCTTGACTGGTGACGCCTAGTGCAGTCCAGGCGTCGTCTGGTAGAGAAAAGTTATAGTGGATACCCGATATGGTCTGCATCAGGCGGCCATAGCGTAATCCTAAGCCTCGTCGATAGACGGTTTTGGCTTGACCAATATTCGAACTGCCGTACTTGCCCACCGGTATGTCAGCATCTTTACCTACCATGCAGGGCATACTACTCGGCCACAGCAGTTCATCTTCAATACCTTGATAGACGAAACGGTGCACGTCGTTCAGTTCTTGTAGGCAAGCTTGGGCGGTGTCGTGAATGCCGGTTATGAGCTCTAACTGAGCTTCAGAAAAGTCCGTGGTGATGGATGGATGGGTGAGAGGAGAGCCTAGCCCATAAGGGTGAGGTTGATTGGACAGCCTGCCGTCAACACTAACCCGCAGGCTTTCTTTTTCGATACCGCGTATCAACCCTCGCAGAGGAGCTGACTGGGCACGCAGCATTTCCAGCGTTGTTGGGTTGAATTTTGGGTGTGAACGGGAATTCGTCATACCGTCCCTTTGTAGAGTTGGCTGCGAATTGTGTTACTGCGAGGGCCCGGCTGCAACTATTGATGCATCTACATTGAATTGAGCAATATTCTCAACAAATTTAGCGATCAAGTTACTGGCTGCTTGGTCATAGGCTGCCGTATCTTCCCAAGCCTGTCGAGGATTCAGTAATTTTGAATCTACGCCGGCCACCGCTGCAGGTACTTTTAGGTTAAACCCTTCGAGGTGAGTGAGTTCGGCATTGTCTAACGCACCACTTTGAATTGCTACAATGATTGCGCGGGTAGTTGGAATGCTGAATCGTTTGCCTACGCCATACCCGCCCCCCGTCCAGCCTGTATTTACCAGGAATACCTTGGAATCAAACTGGTGGATTCTCTTGATCAATAAATCTGCGTAGACACCTGCCGGACGCGGGAAAAACGCTGCGCCGAAACAGGTCGAGAAAGTGGCGGAATAAGCTTCGGTAGAGCCTACTACTGTTGAACCTACCTGGGCGGTATAGCCTGATAAAAAGTGGTAAGCGGCAGCCTCTTTCGACAGCACAGACACTGGCGGCAGCACACCACTGACATCACAGGTTAAGAAAATAATATTGTTTGGTTCCCCGGCAC
>QIGT01000049.1 GCA_003230835.1 Gammaproteobacteria bacterium | reverse complement strand
GTCTACGCGGCGCGTGTTTACCCCCAGACAAGAGGCCATCTGGCGATTAGCAATCACTCCGCGCGCGGTCAGGCCCCACCGGGTTCGAAACAAGATGAGAAATGTTATTGCGGTAATCACAATTGCCATGCCCATTACGAACAGACGGTAAGAGGAATAGGTGATACCGAACATCGCTACGGGTTCAGCAAAGGGTGCCACGGTTTGCTGTGAACCGGGGCCAAACAGTACGATTACCAGCTGCTTGAGGGCCAGAGATATGCCCCATGTAGCGAGGATTGTGTCAAGAAAACGGTGGTAAATGCGTCGGATGACGATCTCTTCAATAATCAGCCCGATCAATGCCACAAAGGCGAAAGCGGCAACCAGAATTACAGCGAACGGCAGCGCATACTGTTGTAACAGCACCACGGTATAAGCCCCCAAAAGAAAGAACTCGCCATGAGCGAGGTTGATGACATTCATCATCCCAAAAATAATTACCAACCCAATACAGACCAAAAGCAGGGTCAGGATGTAGCTGGCCGCGTCAAGGCCAATAAGTAGCGTCATTTCCATTTTGTTACACCGACAAATAGCGGCTGATTATGGCCGGATTCTTGTTTATTTCATCGACCGCGACTCCCGATTTGATAAACCCATTTTCGATAAAGCGAACATGATGGGCCAACCGCCGCACCAAATCGAGATTTTGTTCCACAACTATCACGGTCATTTTTTCTTGCTCTACGATGCGGCGCAGAATGGCGGCCAATTCTTGCACAATCGAAGGTTGGACGCCTTCGGACGGCTCATCCAGTAATAGTAGGTCGGGTCGACCGACCAAGGCCCGCGCGATGGCCAGTTGCTGTTGCTGCCCGCCAGACATGGTTCCGCCCAGTTGTTTATGCCGTTCTGCAAGAATAGGAAAATATTCATAGATAAAATCGAATGACTCATTTCGCTGTTTGGGCTTACCAATCCGGCCCATTGTAAGGTTCTGCTCGACGGTGAAATCGGGGAAAATCTCACGTCCCTGCGGAACGTATGCGATGCCAGCATTACTGATCCGATAAGGTGCCCAGTCTACTATTTCCTGGTCCAGAAACCTGATAGAGCCTGAAATCTGCGGCAACACCCCCATCAGCGCCTTGACGAAGGTTGTCTTGCCCATACCATTGCGCCCCATCAGTGCGATGCAGTCACCGCGTGCCAGATCCAGATCCAGCCCCTTCAGGACGGGGGCGCCACGGATATATCCAGCCTTCAGGTCGCGCACTTTCAGCATTATTCGATATCCCCCAGGTATGCTTGGCGGATTTCCGCATCTTTACTAATGGCGGCGTATTCCCCTTCGCGCAGCACTGCTCCTTTCATCATTACGATAAGAGGGCTGCCCAGCTTGCGCACAAAGCTCATGTCATGCTCGATCACCAGAACTGCCACGCCTAGTCGGTCGCGCACATCCTGGATCATGTGCACGATGGCATCGGTTTCTTCCTCGGTCATCCCTGCCGTCGGCTCGTCCAGCAGCAAAAGCTGGGCATCCGTCACCACCAGCAGGGCGATTTCCAGTTGCTGGCGGATTCCGTGCGGCAACTCAGAGGCCAGTTTACCCCCATATTCCAACAATCTAGTTTCGGCCAGAACCAACCCATAGCTTGACCGGTCTGGTCCGCCGCGCAACAGGCTGAATGGCGCATAGTGTTTCGTGGCCGCGGTGATAGCGATTTCAATATTTTCGGCAACGGTTAGGTCATCAAAAACTGACGGAATCTGAAACTTGCGCGCGATGCCCTTGCGGCAGATTTTTTGTGGCGAAAGGCCGGTAGTGGCTTCACCCATAAAGAAGACCTGACCTGAAGTGGGATCCAGATCGCCGGAAATCACCTTAAAAAGTGTGCTTTTGCCACAGCCGTTAGGCCCGATGATGCACTTCACGTCACCCCGGGACAGATCAAGGCTCATCTTGTCAAGCGCGCGGATGCCGCCAAAATCCATGACGATTTCGCGTACCGTCAGGAAAGGGGCGGCATCCATGTTCATTTAGTCACTCGGTTTCAGGCACACTGACTGGGAGCGACAATTTTGCCGATGTATTTCTGCATCTTCAATTGTTGGTCACGGACTTCGAACAACAACATGTTGAGGTCCACATGCTTGTCATCGGCACGCATCGTCACCTCGCCATTGGCCACGGTTATGCTGCCGGAAAGAGCCGCCATGATCTTGTCAGTCTCGTCTGAATCTGCCCGTTGCATTGCCTCGAGGAAAAATTTAGCGATGCCGTAATGCGAATCCACATAATAACTGACCACCACATCGTCGCCATAGCGTGCCTTTTGCTTGGCAACGAAGTCCTGGGATTCGGGCCGGTCAAGCGTCTGAATGAAATGCGAAACGCCGATGATGCCTTCGGACTCGGCCGCGCTGAGTCCAGGCAAGTAGTTTTCATTGAAACCCAGGAACGCAAGGCGCGACTTTTCCTTCATGCCCGCTGCCGTGAATTGTTTGATGAAGGTCACACCATCCGCACCCGGAAGGGTCAGGATGATCGCTTCGGCACCTGACTCTTCGATCTTGCGGATCGTAGTAGCAAAATCCTTGACGCCGAATGGGGTGTACTCTTCGCCCACCACATCGCCACCGACGCCTTCCACGGTTGTACGGATCGCCACATTCATCTTTTGCGGCCAGGCATAGCTTGCGCCGAATAGATAGACTTTCTTGCCGACTGTCTCCATCAGGTAGGGAATCAGCGGATCGACATAATGCAGGGGAAGGGCGCTGTAACAAGAGATGTAATCGCTGCACACGCCACCCTCGTAGTCGGTGGCATAAAGCAGCGGTTTGCGGCCCCGTTCGATCGAAGACTTGATAGCGTCGCGCGACGAACTTGAAATCGGCCCAATCACTGCATCGACCTTATCGCGCTGGATCAATTGCTGTGCACGCTCCACCGTAGTCTTGGGATCGGTGCGGGTGTCGGCCTTGATGATTTCAATCTGGCGACCCAATACGCCACCAGCGCCGTTGACTTCGTCCACCAGCATCTCGATGCCCTGCATTGCCTGCGCGCCAAACAGTTCCAGCCCGCCCGAAAAAGGCATCAGCACGCCTAGTTTTACCGTTTTTGCCAGTGCAAGTGCCGGGGCGCCCAGCGCCACCGAGCCGACAATCGCCGCGCCACCACGTAGAACCTCTCTGCGGTTTATCGTTCCTGTCGTAAACTGGGCCGTATGAATATCACTCTCCCTAAATTTGAACGGCCTGAAACGACCATTCCGTTACACCACTGTGTAGCCTCCATCCGCGACGAGGTTTTCTCCTGTCACAAAGCTTGCCTCGTCGCTGGCCAGAAAAAGAACCGTGTTGGCGATCTCTTTGGGCGTGCCTAACCGTTTCATCGGCTGCAGCGAAAGATAACTGCGCATCGCAGCTTCAGGATCGGCAGACGTATTTGCGGCGCCGAGCCGCAGTCCCGGCGTGTCGATCGTGCCGGGGCAAATCGCATTAACGCGTATACCATGCTCCATCAAACCGATCGCCGCAGCGCGGGTGAGAGAGGATACCCCTCCCTTGGTCGTGTGATAGGCAGCATACCCCGGAGAACCAACGATAGCGAAAGTCGACGACGTATTGATGATCGAGCCACCATTGCCGTGATCGATCATCCGGCGCGCAGTCTCGCGTATGCCGATAAATACCGAACGCAGGTTGACGCGGACGAGCGTGTCAAAATCTTCATCTGTGGTGTCGAGAATGCCGCGGGTATCCTGTACGGCGGCGTTGTTGAACAGTATATCAAACCGTCCAAAACGGCTGCTGCAAAGGTCAAATGCCGCCTCAAGATCGGCGCGTTCGGACACATCGCAGTTGGCAAAAACAGCCTTGCCGCCTGTTTCGACGATTTCAGACACAAGCGCAGTACCTGCCGCTTCATCCAGATCGGCGACAACAACACTGGCGCCTTCCTCTGAAAAGCGGCGGGCAGTGGCAGCCCCAATCCCATTTGCGGCCCCTGTCAAGACGGCAGCACGGTTTGCAAGTCTCATTATTTTGGCTCCCAGATTTTCAGCGGGCCCTTGCCAGCAAGATGGTCAAGCACGTCCTGCGACTCGGCAACGACACCGAAATGCGTTGCAATATCATAAAGCGACGATTCCTGCTCGCGTGGGCCTGTTGCTGCACAAGCATCACGCGGCACCACCACCTGATAGCCATTGAAAAAGGCATCATGGACAGTTGAGCGCACGCAAATATTGGTAACAACGCCGAACACGATCAGCGTATCAATGAGGTTGTCTCGTAGTGTCAGATCCAAATCGGTGCCGAAAAATGCACTGTAGCGCCGTTTGACGAACACTAAATCGTCGTTCTGCTTGTCAAGCTGCGTCACGACATTCACGCCACTGGTGCCTTCCAGGCAATGCGGCGCACGCTTCAAAAACTCGCGATCACGTCTGAGGCCCGGGCGGTGCGCGTCCACAACCCAGCCAATCATCATGCCCGACACCCGAGCACTTTGGATAAGGTCGTTTTGAATGGAATAGAGCCGTTCAGCTCCCGGCAAACACATGGCTCCCGCCGGATCGCAAAAATCATGCAGCATATCCACGATCAGTACTGCTGTAGTGTCGGATATCAGTGAGATATTTTGCTGCTCGCTTTGAGTGGCGGAGAAGACATCCATAGAAAACCTCAGTGAATTTACTTCTAAGAAATTGGGACTTGCTCGTTTAGCTTGCTATTGCAGCATTGTTTTTGGGATAAAGTTATTTGTTGAACTGTCCAAATTATGTAGTTGCAATACACGAGTCGCTAAATCTTCTAGTTCAAATTTATTGGCTTCATTTAATACAGGTAGATAATTACTTGGTAATGCTTCAATGCCATGTAGGGCACCTACGATAGAGCCAACCATAGTTGCAACCGTATCAGTATCATTACCAATATTTACTGCTGCTAAAATTGCCTTTTCAGGATCATTTCCGCAGCACGCTAAAATTCCAAACACCGCAGGCACGGCCTCACTGGCATGAAGACCTGTACCTATGATATCTGCAAGTTCTGCCACTGCTGATTCCCAGGAAGCGTGCTTTTCTCCAATTTGAATCGCTAATTCAATCCTTCTGGCAACACTTGGACCAGCCATCATCATTGCACCATGTTGCTCTGCATAGGAATAACCTTGATCTGCACCTTTAATTGCAGCATCCATTACATCTTCTAATGTAATTCCATCTGAAAGTGCAGCATTTACTGCAGTTGAAATGGCACATGCCCCCGATACTGAAATCACATTGTCATGAGTAAAATGCGCAATTTCATAAGTCGTAGCAATCAATCTTTCTGGTGTTCTTAATGAAAGCATTGAAGCTGACCATGCTTTCATTGCTGCTCCATTAGTAGCCGATGCATTGCCATTGTTTACCAGAACGACATCCTGCGTTGGCTCGCCTGGTTCTGCATTGCCCTGCAAAGATGGACGTGTATCACTAAAGATTCGTTGCATTGCCGCACGGGTCGTTGGACCTGTAAAATTTGGATAGAAAGGGTAATCCATCCATCGTTTGAAAGCTTTGCTCAGTACTTCACCACTAACTTCACCGTTTTGGTCTAAAGCAGCTTCTAAAATATACCTTCCCTGAGTAAAGTCGTCTGTAACCATACCCGCTTCATTGCAACGTCCAAAGGTGTCCTGTGGCGGTGCAATGAATGTTGTAACCCACCCATCAAAATCTGTTTTTATCTGCTCGATAGTTCTTAACTCCGTTGCTGCACCTAATGCATCGCCAGCAGCAGCTCCAACCAGACTACCTAAAACCTTACTATCTAATGTCGACATTCGGATTTTCTCTCCATCATAAACCTATTTACTGTGCCTAAATCAGGCAATGCAGACATCGCCCCCTTTTTTCCTACAACTAATGCACCACATGCATTTGAAAACTGGATAGCTTCAATCAATTGATCATCAGTCCAACTTTCCAATAGCATAAGTTTACTAATCAAAGCAGCAATAAATGCATCCCCAGCTCCTGTCATATCAACAACAGGAACCTTATACCCTTCAATATGAAACTCAGATTGCTCGGTTAATAAGATTGCGCCTTTTTCTGCTAGCGTAATAATCTTAATATTTGCAGGCCACTGTTTAACTATCTTTATCCCTTCTCCAATAGAGTCTGTATTGGTAAGAAGTAATAACTCATCTTCAGACATCTTAGCTATGTCAGCGGCCTTTAAGGCTTCTAGAGTTGTTGGAACTAACAACAATTCATCGTCCCACATATCAACACGGATATTCGCATCAACACAAACGAGAGAGCCTGCCATTTTCGCCTGCTTTATCGCGAAAAAACTAGCTTCTCTCGATGCACGCTGAGCGAGTATGAAAGCGCTAACGCAAAGCCAATCATCCCGTTCAAACGCAGGCATATCTGAATTTTTCATCTGCGAATCAGCGCTTGGTTTCACCATATGGGTAAAATGTCTTTCACCTGTACTATTAACTGAGACTATGATTAACCCTGTCTTATGACGCTCACTAAAATACACATGCTGTGTATTTACTTTTTCACGTTCAAGTATATCCGTCAAAAACGCAGCAAGAGGATCATTACCAAGTTTAGTAACTAAGACACTTCTAACGCCCAATCTTGACAATGCCACTGCAACGTTAGCCCCTGTACCTCCAGGAAGTTTTAAGTACTTGTTTCCTTCCGGTATCAAGTCAACTGCAGCATCACCTATCACCCAGCATTGTGGCATGTCGCGTCCTATTGACTTTTCGCCAATTTAAGGTCGGATGCGATCCCATCGTAGTACTCATTACTAATAAAGTATCTATGCATAATCAAACCGACTGTCAGGTGAAAGATTGCAGGAATAACTGTGACCAATAGCGCAATTCCATTTAGCGTAAATTCGCTTTGTTCTACGTCAGCTTGATAATTAAAGCAACTCAATAAATATCCTAATAAGCCACCCGCAACACCCATACCCAATTTTTGGCAAAATGAGATGCCACCAAATGCCAACCCGGAAACTCGAATACCGGTTTTTCTATGACCATAATCAACGGCTTCTGCAATTGATGACCAGAAAATTGGCATATATAGATCTGCAGCAAACCAAATCAGGAACGTAAATACAAAGGCTAGAACGATATCGTCTTGACCAACGGTGAAGTACATTGCAATACAAAGTACAAAGGTTAATATTTGGCTGTACCTAAACAATTTGATTTTGCAGTAATACTTAGTAATCCAAGTACTTGCAATCATTGCTAAGATAGAGGCGGTAACGCCAGTTGCTAAGAATGGTGAGATTAATGCATCTCCGCCATTCAAATAGTACTTAGCGTAGTAAGCCCCCACAGAGCCTCTTATTACAATTCCACACATCAACAAAACTAAAACAACACACAAGAGAAGCCACTGATCATTCCTCAATAGCAATTTGGCCTGCTCTTTCAATTTCGTTTTTTCAATTACAGGTTTTATTCGTTCTTTTGTAGTGAAAAAGCAAACCAGAAATAACACTGACCCTAGAATCCCCATCAGCCCCATAGCAGGTTGATAACCATCTTGCATATTCCCATCGCCTAAATATAGAGCTAAAGCGGGAACAACTATGGTCACAAGGAATGCGGCTACTTTTACAAGAACAAAACGGTAACCATTAGCACTTAATCTTTCGGCCGGGTCATCTGTAATAACACCAATTAATGAAATATATGGAATTGTGACGATAGTGAAGATTAGGGTAAGTAGAATGTAACTAAAGTAAGCCCAAGCTAATTTGTACGAATACGCAAGATCTGGAGTGATAAACGCAAGATAAACAGCCACACCGAACGGTATGGCAAACCACAACATAAATGGTCTGTAGTGACCATGCTTACTGTTACACTTATCTGTGATCATTCCCATTACTGGGTCTGTAAACGCATCGATCAAACGCACTACCATAAACAAAATACCCATATCGACAGGATCTAATCCATAAATATCGGTATAAAAATATGCAATAATAAGTTGCATTGTAATCATGACAATATTAACTGCCATATCACCTGCACCAAACCCTATTTTTTCTCTAATACTAAGTTTCATCACACTCATAAAGATAACCTTTTTACATTTTAAGAAGTTGGATCTTTATTTAGAAAATGATTAGATATCGTCCACTTCTAACTGTACCGGTATAATAATGGTACTGGCAAATTAACCGGCGCTGATCGATAATCCTGTGATGAATACCTACAAGCGTCACCGATTTCCTCCCGACATCATCAGTTACGCGGTTTGGCTCTACCATCGATTCAACCCAAGCCATCGTGATGTCGAAGACCTGCTCGCAGAGATGGCGCTGCAGCAAAGCACTTTTTCAGGCGACTTATGCGGAGTTCCGGTAGCGAGCCCAGAAAGATCGTGACAGATAAGCTGAGAAGTTACGGGGTGGCGCATCGAGAACTGATGCCTGATGTAATCCACGATACAGCTCGATACGCGAACAATCGGGCCGAGCAATCGCATGAATCGAACAGGGTGCGAGAGCGAGGAATGCGAAGGTTTAAGTCATCCGACCAGGCTCAGCGATTCCTGAGCGCACATGCCGCTGTTTACAATCTATTTAATCTCGGGAGACATCTCGTTGGAGCTGAGCATTACCGAAATCTCAGGATAAGTGCGCTCAATGAATGGGTAGTGGTAGCAGCCTGATGATGAATAGTCGAATTCCATTTATCCAACGAAGTTAACTTGTCAGTACCAGAGACAGGAATAATGTTCAATGCGACCTCGGCGCGACTCGGCGCAATGATGTTCCTCCAGTTTTTTGTATGGGGTTCGTGGTACGTCACGATCGGCAACTATATGGTGGCGCAGGGCATGGCCGACCTTGCACACTGGCCTTACACCGTAAGTCCCATCGCTGCCATCATCGCGCCGTTCTTCCTGGGGTTGGTTGCGGATCGCTTCTTCGCGGCCGAAAAAGTGCTCGGTACCCTGCATATCCTCGGTGGACTTATTATGTTCGCGGTGCCGCAGACGACGGGAACGCCCAGTTTGTTCATTCTGCTGCTGCTGCTCTACAACATGTGCTACATGCCAACTTTGGGCCTATCGAACTCGCTGGCGTTTCACAACATCGAAAACCAGGAGCGGCAGTTCCCGATGATCCGCGTATTCGGCACGATCGGCTGGATCGCTGCCGGTCTTTTCATCGGTTTTGTCCTCGGCCAGTTCAGTGGTGAAGAGTTGCCCGACCGGACGCCGTTGCCGCTCTTTACGACGGCGATTGCAAGTCTGGTGCTTGGCGCATACAGCTTCACGCTGCCACCCACTCCGCCACCCGCCGCCGGACAGGCAGTGACTTTTCAGAGTATCGCGGGCGTCGATGCTTTTCGCTTGCTTGGCAGCCGATCCTTCTACATCTTCATCGGCTGTTCTTTCCTGATCTGTATCCCGCTCGCTGCTTACTTTAGTTTCGCGCCGATTTTCGTCGCCAATGCCGTTTACGATCAAGGCGTAAGCAATGCGCTCGTCGATGTGCTGCCGAATCCGTCTTCATTGATGAGCATTGGACAGATGTCGGAAATAGCATTCATGTTGCTGATGCCGCTGTTGTTCATGCGTTTGGGTGTGAAGTGGATGTTGACCATCGGTATGGGCGCATGGATTTTGCGTTATGCGCTGTTCGCTTTCGGAGCACCCGATGCGATGTTCTGGATGGTCGCCGTCGGGATATTGCTGCATGGGATCTGCTATGACTTCTTTTTCGTGACCGGCCAAATCTACGTCGACAAGAAATCGACGCCAGCCGTGCGTGGCCAGGCTCAGGGCTTTCTCGTATTGGTGACCTACGGACTTGGTATGTTTGTTGGCGCGCAGATCGCCGGTGCGCTCTTCAACAGATTCCTGGGTGACGCGAGCGTGCTGACGCTGGAGCGCTGGCAAGACTTCTGGTTGGTGCCGGCCGGGTTCGCGTTGCTTGTCCTCGTGTTGTTTATGATGACTTTCAAGGACGACGTCGAGCGCTCTTCAGACTAGCCTGTACCCGTTATCGACGGCGCGGTTTCTCGGTCTTTATTAACTTAAAATTGGCAGAGGGCTTAATTTTAATGTTATGTAAGTCTGTGCAAGGAGATAATTCATGAATTCTCTAAAGATTTTAGCTTTTGGAGCACATCCGGATGATGCTGAACTTAATGTCGGTGGATGTGCAGCCATGTGGGCAGCTCAAGGGCATAAAGTCAAATTTGTTTCGACAACAAATGGCGATGTGGGGCATGCTTTTAAGTCTGGTAAAGAGCTGGCAGAAATTCGCAAAAAAGAAGTAGAAGCAGCCGCAGAAGTATTGGGAATAGAGACTGAAGTAATGGACGTTCACGATGGTGAACTAATGCCATCGCTTAAAAATCGCTTAATATTCCTCAAATACATTCGTGAATGGGAAGCTGACATTGTCATTGGACATCGCCCTTATGACTATCATCCGGATCACCGTTATACAGGCGTATTGATGCAGGACGCGGCATTTATGGTAACTGTGAAATATGCTCTTCCTGAAGTTCCCTGCTTAGCTCACAACCCAGTGTTTTTGTTCTCTTACGATCACTTTCAGACACCAATTCCTTTTAATCCCACCATTGCTGTTCCTATTGATTCCGTCATAGGAAAAAAAATGGATGCTCTATGGTGCCTGGAGTCGCAAATTGAGAGTTTTTGGTATAAAGGAAACTTTGTCGAAATAAATCCTGTCCCCACTGAACCAGGGGCCAGAGCTCTCAGAAAACAAGAATTCTTCGATCAATGTCAATGGAAGCCTGGTTGGAGCAAGCAGGCGGATCAATATAGAAAGCTGATTCAGCACACTTATGGAGCTGAAATAGCCACACAAACTAAGTACGCCGAAGCCTTTGAAGTTTGTGAGTATGGTAGGCAGCCGACTCAAGAGGAACTGAAAGACTTGTTTCCAAATATTAGTATCCAGTGACTTGATGCGCAGCCTTGCCGCCTTCTTATTACTTGCCTTTTCTTTCTCAGCTAACGCCCAGATCGATTACCTCCTCGACTGGGAGGCGGTGGGTGAGGAAGCCACCGGCTACCTGGTTGATCTTGTAAGAATCGATTCATCGAACCCGCCAGGCAACGAAACTCGGGTCGTGGAGTACCTGCAGAACGTGTTTGCTCGCGCAGGCATTGAATCGGAAATATTCGCGCTGGACCCGGACCGGGCGAATCTCGTTGTCCGCTACCGCGGCAACGGCTCGAAGCGCCCCATTCTGATCATGGGACATACAGATGTTGTAGGTGTGCAGGCTGAAAACTGGAGCGAGGCTCCGTTCGGTGGCGCGCGCAATAACGGATACGTCTGGGGGCGTGGAACCTTGGATGACAAGGATAACGTCACCGCGGGCCTCATTGTCATGCTGCTGTTGAACCGGCTGAATGTCGAGATGGATCGGGATGTCATCTTCCTCGCCGAGTCCGGTGAGGAAGGTACGCCGGAAGTGGGTATCACTTTCATGGTGGAGAATCACTGGGACAAGATCGCGGCGGAGTATGCCATTGCTGAAGGTGGCAATACCGAGATCCGCGACGGTCAAGTACATTCACTAAGTATCGAGACCACAGAAAAAGTGCCCCGGCGCGCAAAGCTCGTGGCGACCGGAACGGCTGGCCACGGCTCGGTGCCGCGGGTCGACAATGCTGTGACCATGCTGGCCGAAGCCGTTGCGAAGCTCGGGCGTTGGGACACCCCGATCCGTCTGAACGAAACGACCCGTGCCTATTTTCAGCGCATGGCAGAGACCAGCGAAGGCGACGCGGCATTCCGCTACGCTAACGTCGAGAATCCTGAGTACCAGCAGGAGATTTCCGCCTGGTTCCGTATCAACGATCCGTATCTTTACTCGAACCTGAGAACCACTGTGGTACCGACAATTCTCGATGCCGGCTTCCGGCGGAACGTGATCCCGTCCAAAGCTGAAGCCATGCTCGATATCCGGATGTTGCCCGACGAAGACGTCGATGCTTTCTACGAGCAGATGGCAGCCATCATCGATAATCCGGCTATCGAAATCGTGCCCGAGCGCGTCTACCGTCCATTCGCGGCCCCGTCGGAAATCGATAACAAAATGTTCCAGGCAATCGAGGAGGTGGCTTCCCGTCTATATCCGAAATCCAACACCGTGCCTTTCATGTCCACCGCTGCGACCGACATGGCGCAACTCCGGGCGAAGGGTGTCGATGCCTATGGCATTGGCCCCGCACGAACTCGCGAGGAGATGAATAGCCGGTTCGGCGCGCACAGCGACGACGAGCGGATTGCGGAGGAGTCTTTGCAGGAAATGACCCGTTTTCTGTGGGAAGTTGTGTTGCAGATCGGCGCAGCACAAGAATAGCCCGGATTTCAAAATCGCTGTGACATGTGACCTGGTCAGTCTGCGTACCCCATCTGCCGCAAACCCAACGAACTCAGGTTCTGTTTGGTAGATCGGCCCTCGAAATCCACCTCGAAATCGTCGGCTGCGAAGTCTGGCGCAGAAAGACCAGCCTCGAACGCCGTCTGCTGCAGCCTTGCGTAGCTGCGGTTTTTGGCGCAGTCAGGAACTGGTGCGATATACATAACGCTGGAATAGCCGGTGCCGCGATGTTCATCCTCGACACCGTGCAGCACGTCGGGATGCCAAAACACGGTGTCACCGGGCGCCATTTGCGGAATGGTTC
>QIGT01000232.1 GCA_003230835.1 Gammaproteobacteria bacterium | reverse complement strand
GTGTACAGCCAAATTTGGCTACATATTCCCCAGGTACAATCCAAATGAATTGACCAAAATCATCGTCGTTGAGCGCCGGATCCAATGGTGCGGGCAATGCTTTTAGCAGAATGTCCTTTGCGGCGATAAAATCCCCAGGTAGATAATTGGCCAAACACTCAACCAGCCATTGAATACGCGCTTTCAATTCAAGTTCTGCAAAACGCCGCATTGCCTCACGCTGAAAATCATCTGCGGCAAAAGTTTCATCAACCTGGGCAATATTTGTTGCAAGGATTGCCACAGTGTTGGCATTAAACAATTGGTCTTTCAGAGAAAACGAAGTTTCGGCTTTGATACTCATCACGTCTATCCTTGTAAGGTGCAGTCAGGGCCACGCTAACGTAAGCTCACGTGCGCCAACTGCTTACGATATTGCGCTGGCCATAGGTTACTTTGCCCTTACCACAAGGTGTTGGAACTGGTCAATGACAACACTACACACTTTCCCGGACCAATCTCCTGGACACAAAGACTGAAGCGTGTGTTCAAGATCGATACAAAGTATGCCTGCGCTGCGGCGGACGCCTGGCAAGATGATGGGGACGGCTGAAATTGATTTCGACGTGGCTTAACCTTCGCTGTTGAGCGGATCCCCTGGGAGGGTATCAGAAGCATCAACTTCTAGTTTTCGTTTCTCGAAGTTTCAATACACTTCGAGACGAGGTTGCGTTTCTAACAATGTTGCAGATTTGCTCTTGGTCTTGCCGTTTCTCAGCCAATGTCCGCCGATCCTGGCCATTGCCCTTATGCGGTTTACAGTATAAACACCCGCCTCTACGGTTTTTGGGTCT
The DNA here is from genome assembly GCA_003230835.1 of Gammaproteobacteria bacterium. GTDB lineage: Bacteria > Pseudomonadota > Gammaproteobacteria > Pseudomonadales > Azotimanducaceae > UBA4421. The sequence goes on along the minus strand of QIGT01000232.1, from coordinate 16,213 downwards.
GCGTCGCTTGTGGTTCATTGTTACTTTTTTGTCACCGTCAGTGGCTAAATTTAATCCGGCACACTTTGCCGCCCTCATGCTCTCGCGCTTGCGCCAGATCGTAGCTGGCCTGCATCCGCATCCATATCTCAGCACCGCCACCAAATACCCTGCACTTTCTGCTTTGTTGCTCGCAGACGATTACTTGCTGCAATTTCGCAATCGTGGGATGAGTCATGTCATGCGGTAGAGTGGGGTGATCTCTCAATGCAGGTGATGCCAGCGCGAACTTATAGCCTGTTTGCAACGGCTAAGGCCAATGGACATCACCCCCAGCACTACGCCCAGTTACCTTCGACAAAACACCTGCCTGACTAAAATTTACAATGTCAAGACGGGTTTGACCGTTCGCTTACTCCGCGACCTGCGACTTGGGCTCTCGCGAAACGGGTATCCGAATTACACCTCTACTGGTCAAACCAGCGAGGTCACCGATTCGACCAATATCACCGAGAATACTCTCTGCATCGCTGCCTGGAAGTGGCGCCGGCCGGCCGGCTTGTGTTTGAGAGGATGAAAACCATTGGGCCGGACCCGATGTGCGCATCATACCGAGTCGCTCGTGTTCTCGGGCGACGGACAGGCCGCGACGAGAGACCGCGTCGCTTTCGACGAGTTCATTCATCCACACCAAGGCATGTGCGCCAATTCCTCCCGTGCCTAGCGTCTCCACCGCTTCGTGAACACTCCTTTCCTCACACCAAGTGTTCAACTCCGAGACAATATTGGCTTCCGAATCGAAACCGCAAGCCCGGGCCAACTCGCCGGCCGCCTTTGCGCCGACGAAGATCCAACCGTCCAAGCACTCGTACAACCTGTGCAACTTTCCGAACCCCATTCGATCTGGATCCTCGGATTCGTCCCATGTCTTTCCGGCGTAGTCCTGTAATTGCATCGATTGCAGGGTGCACGCGGTTCGAGCAAGCCCGGACTGGATGTGTTGGCCTTTGTCCGTCTGAGACCGGCTCAGCAACGCAAGAAGCACACCATACGCTCCGGCATAACCGGTGCCGTAGTCGTTAACGACACCATAGGGCCATACGGTTGGTTTCTCAGGCCCTCCGTAGCGAACCTGCATCCCCGTCAATGCCTGAACCGACTCTTCGAATCCGGGCAGATGCGACCAAGGCCCCGTATCTCCGTATGCGTTAAGAGAAGCGTAAATGACGCTTGGCCGCCGCGACCTCACGGATTCGTAATCGATACCCAACCGCTCGACGACTCCAGAGCGATAGTTCTGCACAATGACATCCGCCGTCTCCACAAGCTCCCAGAAAACTTGCAGCCCTTCGTTCGACTTCAAGTCAAGCAAGATGGTACGTTTGCCACGATTGATGTCGTGGTGGTATACGACCTCTCCGCGTTTCGGATCGTCGATCTTAATCACATCTGCGCCGAGTTCGGCGAGTGTGCGGCCACAAGTAGGGCCCGCCAGCACGATGCAAAGATCGAGTACGCGAATTCCTTGCAAGGGCAGGCCAAGGGGCTGACGTTCCAGCAACGCCGCTTTGGGTTTCGTCTCTGGATTTCCGATACTTTCGAGAATTTCTTCTCGGTCTGCGTCGAGTCCAGGTGCAGGATTCTGGACCAAACCGGGTGTTGCCGAAAGTTTGACCTGAATCCCCGGTTGTCGCATGGATCCGAACACGGGATCTTCGACGGTCACTAATAAATCGCTCTCCACGGCTTGTGGATGTTGCATCCACTCCTTAGTGGATCGGCACAGGGCGCCGGGAATTCCATGCTCAACGAAGAATGCCTCCCATTCGGTGCCGGTCCGCGTCAGAAAAATTTCTGTCAGCCTTCGTATCAGTTTGTCGTTGAGAACCTGCTTCGCACCCACTCCACGGGCCGTCATTCCTTGTTCGACCATCTCGAGAGCGCCAACCGCCTGCGCAAACCGCTCGCCATGTCGGGGCACAGTACAGACAAGATGAATCCAACGGCCATCCGCGCACTGATACTGATGGTCGAAGCCAGAGAATACGGGTCGTGTAATCGGCTTAAAGGGAAGGCGCGCCATGCCGAAGACACCCACCGCCTGCATCATGGCATCGAACAGCGGCACCTCTACTTTCTGGCCGATTCCCTTGGCTGCGCGGACATTGAGTGCCGTCGTGATCGCGATCGCGCATAACATCGCGGCGTACATGGACGCGATGGGCTCGGCTGTAAACTCCGGGCGGCCGATTCGTTGCGAGGGCGACTGGTGCAAGACCTGGACCATTTCTCGGTATTCGGCCAGCGGGCGGAAGGCATCTGTGGCGGCGAGTATGACGCCTTCCCAGGCGGGCAGCGCAGACCTTGGATCCTCGACCGCAAAACCCGGCATCGAAGCGTAGATGAGACCCGGATTGTCGACGCGGAAACTGGGTTCGCCAAGACCCAACCTTTCCATGACACCCGGGCGGAAATTCTCGATCATCACATCCGCGTCTTGGACCAGTCGCCGCGCGATCCGTACATCTTCCGCCTTCTTGAGGTCAAGGCTGATGCTCCGCTTTCCTCGATTCCAGGTCGCGTTAGCGGGACGATCGAACGCGGGGCCCCAGGGCGGATCAACCTTCACAACTTCTGCACCCTGATCTGCTAACAGCATGCCGGCGACCGGGCCGGCAATATAGTGTCCAAAATCGATCACTCGAATTCCGTCCAATGCACTCATTTTTCCAAGCTCCTCATTCCGAAATCAAACCAACCATCAAAACGGCCGAAGTGTCGAGTTGACCTTGCCGAAATGAACTCATAATTTTCGACGCTAGGTGACTGATTTGGACCATTCGCGAGTGGTGTTCACGAGTGCTTCACAATGTTGCTCGTCGACGGCCATCGACAGCGCCATGAAGCCCCTCCGAGCCATGTGGAGACCCTGCTCGAGTGCTGTATGAAAAAGCAATTCGACGTAGCGGCCATCGGAACTGTGGATGCAGAGCATCGAACCCATTCCTGTGACCCACATTGGAAGATCAGTATCACTAAGGACCGAGTCGAGCGACAACCGAAGCCGGTCGCCGCGATCGTTCACTTCGGCGAGGCGCGCGGGCGCGAGTTCGTGGCGCAATGTAGCGATCGCCGCTGAGATCGAGACAACGTTGTTGTTGAAGGTTCCGGCCTGTGTCAGCAACCCTCCTGCAGAGGGATCGAAGGTCGACATCAAATCCCGTCGCCCCCCGAACGCGCCGAAGGTCATACCGCCTCCGAGATATTTACCGAGCGTGGTCATGTCCGGTGTCAAGCCAAAACGCTCTTGCGCCCCACCCGGCGCCAAACGAGAGGTCATCACTTCATCAAGGATCAAAACAACACCGCTGGCATCGCAGCGCCTACGCAGTGCAGGCCGACACCCGCCCGATCCCTGGACGGCCTCGACGACGATGCAGCCGAGGTCGTCATGATCGAAGAGTTTGTCGAGTCCGGCCATCTCGTTGAAGGCAGCGACATGGTAGGTGTGAGGAACGTTCAGTGGATGATGGGGTCCGGCCGCGTTGGGTCCGAAGGTAAGAACGCCTCCGTGGTAACCTCGTTCAAACACGCCTACGGCCGTCTTGCCCGTGACATGGAGGGCTGTGCCGATGGCCATGAGGTTTGCCTCAGTTCCGGAATTGGTGAAGCGGACCTGATCCATCGAAGCGAATCGCTCACATAACAGCTCCGCGAGTTCCGCCTCCTTCTCGTGGGTTGCCCCGATTGCCCAGCCGCCATCAAGTGCATCAACGATGGCACGACGAACCGCATCGGGAGAATGGCCCAGAAATCCAGCCGTATAGTTGCCGCAAAAGTCTATGTACTGGTTACCGTCGATATCGGTCAGGAGTGCTCCGTTCGCACGAGACACCCGGAAGGGGAACGGCCGGAAATCCAGGACCGAGCGGGTGTTACCACCTGGCAGAAAACGCCGCGCATTTAGGTCTGCAGCTTCGCTCTTGGGATGCGACCTGCGATACCGGTCGTGGGCTTCTCTTAACAGTGCATCAAGATCAGAGTTCGCAACCGTTGCTTCACTAGACATGCAGAGGACTCCTCTTCGTTCAAAGACACTGATGCGGAAAATAGACCTGCCAGGTATTCGTAGACCCCCGCAATGACGATGACGTCTGGATTGGATAGCTCGGCGACCGCTTCCACATAATAGGTGTCGAGCGTGACCGGACTTCGATCCCGGCGCTCCTTTTCGAAGGCAAGTAGCAGGAGAAGTCGCTGAGAACGTGCTCGTGCAGATGCGCCACCCCGAGCTCAGAGCTTTCGATTGGACCCAGAACAGTCGTCACGGTTGGCATATTCGATATCCTACATATCGATAGATAGATTTTCAATCACCCCGATACACAAGGTATTTGGTCAGGGATGATGTGGCTTGTTAAGGTGATTATCGAACTCCCGGGCCACGAATCGAGGCTGTTGGGTGTTGTGCTCGGCCAGGCGACCCAGGTACCGGAGCAAGCGCAAATGGCTGAAGAACTACGAGCACTATTAAACGCAGTTGCTGATTAACAGTTTAGCCTGGAGTACGTAACAACAACGCGGCATACTGGGTACAATTAGAAAACTCAATAGAGACATACCATGCTTAAAATTTATGGCATTCCGCTTTCACCCTTTGTACGCAAAGTTCACTGGGCACTTGCCCATAAAGAGGTTGAATTTGAATCTATTCCCACCATGCCAGGAGATTCATCTGAGAATTTTCGCGCACTCAGCCCGCTCGGAAAGATCCCCGTTTTACAAGAAGATGATTTTAGCGTTCCCGACTCAAGCATTATTTTGCGCTATCTGGATGCAAAATTCCCACAAAATCCACTCTACCCAAGCGCTGCACAAGACAATGCCTTGGTTTCCTGGTTGGAAGAGTTTGCCGATACTAAGCTTGTAGAGGGGTGTTCCGTTTTCTTTCGCGAACGCTTCGTTAACCCCAAGATGATGAATAAGCCCACCGAGCAAAGCGCCATCGACAATGCGCAAGCAAACCTCATGCCGCCACTGCTTGATTATTTGGAATCAACCGTGGCCGAAAATGGTTATTTCTGTGGTGATGCCCTTAGCGCGGCAGACCTCAGCATCACCTCGGCTTTTGTTAACGCGCAATATGGGGACTATCAAGTAGACAAGACCAATTATCCGAAACTAGCAGGGTATTTAGAGCGCGCCATGCAATCTCCTCTGGTTCAAGGCCAAATGGAAAAAGAGCAAGCGATTATGAAATCTATGGGGTGATCAGCAACAGCTTAATCTGTGGCCAACATAAGAACCTGACAATAGCTTTAAACCGGTAAACCGGAATTATGTGAGTCCAGATAGGTGATGACGTGGCCGTTGGGTTCAGTGACATCAAATGTCGTATGAATTTTACCTGGCTGCAGGTCGCCGATATCCACACCCTGCTGCTTTAAGCTGGCGTAAGTGGCTTCTATATCCTCGACCATTAAATCAAATGACGCCTGGGTGCCATGATTTACCTCCTCATCGGCAGGCTGAATGATGAGGTGCGTACCCGCGCGCAATTCTAGAATCGCAACTTCAGTGGCGTCCGGCAACACGTCGCGCATACCCAGGGTTAAGAAAAAACTTTTCGCTGCCGCAATATCCGGAACCGACATCGCAACGTGGCCGATCCACATGGGTGGTCGTTCATCAGGCATACGATCCTCCTTTATTTTTTCGTCGGAACAAAGACTACCTGAATAAGCCCAGCACTGGCTCTTATTACGGCCAGGGCTGAGCTTATTCAGGTTGCGCGCATGCGTTTGGACCCAGAGAGGGGAAAGCCGGTGCAATTCCTGTCACATAGGCGGTAAGCTATACCACCGCAGAATAATAAAAAAACCCGGATCCTCACACTAAAATATGCAAGATTCTAGTTTAACCAGTTTGCTGTCCCTCATCACTTGGGTTGCTCCAGTGGCGACTACCTTGGTCATCACCTCTGTGGTCTATTGGTTGATTGGCAAGTCCTTTGCAGAACAGCCCAACAATCGACTCTACCGTCAGCTCGCCTATGTTGCGTTGATGGTCATATTCATGATCACAATCGTGCTTGTGCTGCCGCTAGAAATTGAAACAAGAGGTCAGCTATTGAGCTTGTTTGGTCTAGTACTCACCGCAGTTATCGCTTTGTCTTCAACCACTTTTGTCAGTAATGCCATGGCTGGATTGGCACTCAAGGCCATGGGCAGTTTTCGCACTGGAGACTTCATCAGTGTGGCAGATCACTTTGGTCGTGTTACCGCGAAGGGACTATTGCACACTGAACTACAAAGCGAAGACAGAGACATCGTCAACTTACCCAACCTATTTTTGCTCACCAACCCGGTGCAAGTTGTCGACCATACGGGCACACTCATTTCCGCCGAGCTATCCATTGGTTACGACGTGCATCGACGCCGGGTGAGAGATCTGCTGCTCGCAGCCGCCGAGCACGCCCAGCTGACTGACCCCTTTGTACAGATTATCAAAATTGGCAATTATGCTGTGGAGTACAAGATCACGGGGTTTCTTGCAGATGTGAGTAATATCGTTAGCAAGCGCAGCGAACTCAAAGCAGCGGTATTAGACCTTCTTCATCGTGGCGGCATCGAGATCATGACCCCGAGCGTCATGAATCAACGTCCTATGCCCATGGACGTTGCCGTGATACCCAAACGCCAGCTCGTACCAGACGCTCGGGTGGATACAGGTAAGGCAGAAAAGTTAATGTTCGATAAAGCCGAACTGGCTACGCGCATCGAACGATTTCGCGACCAGATCTTAACGCTACGCACAGAAATAGATGATCTAGAAGATAACGAAGCAGAAACTAGCGCGCTAGAAATTACCTGGCGCAAACACCAAATCCAATCACTACATGACTTTATCCAAAGGTACGAATCTCTAGATGCTTGAATTTCCCGATCTACCCAACATCCACGCCGCCGTGATGCTCGCCTTGACAGGTGTCGCATTGTTTTTATTCAGCAAAGACAAATGGCTGCTGGAGATAACATCACTGTCGATTCTTGTCTTTCTAGTCGTCATTTTCGCTATTTTTCCGTATCAAGAGTTCGAAGCAGTTGAGCTCTTTTTTGGTTTCGCGCACGAAGCACTTATTGCCGTTTGCGCACTCATGGTACTCGGCCAGGGGTTGGTTAGAACCGGCGCACTTGAGCCTGTTGGCCGTGTGCTAGGAAAACTGTGGGCAAAGTCCCCCACACTCTCCATGCTCGCCACGCTGGTTGTTGGCGCGATACTGTCAGCGTTTGTCAACAACACACCCATTGTTGTACTGCTGCTTCCCATCCTCATTAGCGTATGCGTGCGCAACAAAAGTTCACCGGCAAAAGTTTTGATGCCCATGGGTTTTGCTACCTTGGTCGGCGGTATGGCGACCACCATCGGCACCTCTACAAACCTGCTCGTGGTTAGCGTGGCAGCAGATCTGGGCGTTGAAAAATTCGGCTTACTAGACTTCGCCTTTCCGGCCACCATCGGCGCGAGTGTGGGTATTTTGTACTTATGGCTGGTCGCACCACGCTTGCTTCCAGATCGGGAAAATAATTTCTCAGACCTGTCACCACGCCTTTTCGAGGCGAGGTTGTTACTCGCAAAGCAATCACCCGCGGTAGGCAAGAGCTTGGCAGAGGCCATTGCTTTAACCGGCGGAGATATGCGCGTGGCCCGCATCCGACGCGGCGATAGCATGGTGATGCCGTTGCCAGACGTGACACTCCTGGAAGGTGATCGGTTGCGCGTTCGCGATACGCCGCAAAACCTAAAGAGTTTTGAAGAAGCGCTGCGAAGTGAACTATATTCCGGCGAAACCAAGGTAGATGAAGACCATCCGCTTGCGGCTGATAACCAAACCCTCGCAGAGGTCGCTGTCGTTCAAGGCTCGACACTCGACCGCGCCAATCTTTCCTACGCCCGGTTCCTCAACCGTTACCAGCTTGCTGTACTGGCATTACATCGAGCCGGCAAGGACATCTGGCGGGCCAAGGAAGAAATTCACGAAGTCATATTGCAACCTGGCGATGTGTTGCTGGTGCAGGGGCCCAAGGAACAACTACGCAATTTAAAACAATCGACAGACTTTCTGGTCCTGGACAGTAGTATTGAGCTGCCCCGATCTAAAAAATCTACTTTAGCCCTGGCCATCATTACCGGCGTGGTGGTACTGGCCGCTCTTGGGCTGATGCCTATTGCCATTGCGGCTATCGCCGGTGTAGCCCTGATGCTGATTACCCGCTGCATCACCCTTGGCGCTGCGGTTCGCGCCATTAGTCCCTCAGTGTACTTTGTGGTTGCCGCCAGCCTAGCCCTAGGAATGGCCCTACAAGTTACCGGAGCTACCCAGTACATGACCGATGTTTTCCTGTGGTGTACTGATGGGTCTGGGCCGGTGGTTGTGTTATCTGCCCTCATGGCATTACTGGCGATATTAACCAATGTCGTTTCCAACAATGCTGCCGCGGTTATCGGCACACCCATTGGCATTGGCATTGCGACCCATCTGCAATTACCGGTCGAACCGTTTGTGTTGGCAGTTTTGTTCGGGGCCAATATGAGCTACGCAACTCCGATGGCCTATAAAACCAACTTACTGGTGATGAGCGCTGGAAATTACACTTTTGCTGAATTTGTAAAAGTAGGCTTACCCCTCACTGTTATCATGTGGATAACCTTGTCCGCAGTACTTTCCGTGATGTATCTATCGCCTTATCTCTAATCGAAGGTTGCCGAGAGTTCGTAACATTGAGGCGAATGGAGGCGAATGAAATATAAAATAGATGTAAATAGTACAACTGAACTATGGCACCTAACTTCCCAATTCACTAGCCTAGTAGCTACCGCCTACAGGAACGTGGGCGCATGGAATATTAATTCAACGGATTGCCACTACAAGAATGATCATGAGTTGGGTATCGAAGATTCTCGGGAAAACTACAGCACGACGGGTAGGTGGCGGTCGAAGCGCAAGTAAAATACGCAGACAGCGCAAACTAAGCACAAAAACAATCGCTTACCGTTACCGCTCAGCAGCTATTCATTGCAACGACTCAATGGCTTGCGAAGCAGCAAAGCGCATTTCCGGCAAAAAATTTCTCGCCAGCCATGTCCCTCAACTGCCTCTTGGTGGTTGCACTAACGCTCCTGCGTGTCAGTGTCGCTATCGTTATCATGTAGATCGACGCCAAGAATTGCGTCGCGATGCAGATCACGGGCTGCCCCCAGTTGGGTACGTTGTGAACAACCGACGAGCGCGTTCTGAACGCAGAAAACCAGTAGAATAACTGTATACTGCCTTTTCTCAATTCCACAACACCATGCGTTAAGCCAAGGGTAAATCATGAGCGAGTCTACCGATAGCAACCTCTCCCGTGCAGAGGTTTTCCAACGTTCAACAAAGGACGCGCTGGCCGAATGGGCCATAGACACGAGTATCGACCCATTTAGTATTCCGCTTAAAGACCTAGACCCTGCACATCCAGATTTGTTCGAAGATGGCAAACAGATGGCTTACTTTGAACGCTTACGAGAAGAAGACCCAGTGCACTTCACCGAAAATAGCCAGTTCGGTCCTTACTGGTCTATCACTAAGTTCGAAGACATCATGTCTGTTGACAGCAATCACAAAACCTTCTCCTCAGACTTTCGAAGAGGTGGAATCTCCTTAGGTGGCATGGAACAGCCTGAAGGAGCAGATGAGTTTGATTTACCGATGTTCATCCAGGAAGACCAACCCAAGCACGACGAACAACGCAAAGTTGTCGCACCTGCGTTTACCGCTAAAAAGATCATGGCTCTAGAAGAACTTATTCGCACGCGTGCTGGAACCATCCTCGACGTGCTACCTCGCAATGAGGAATTCAATTTCGTTCGCGAAGTATCAGTAGAGCTGACCGGTCAAATGTTAGCTACACTATTTGGTATTCCACAAGAAGATCGACACAAACTTATTCATTGGTCTGACTGTGTTCAAAACTTATCTAATCCTGAGTATTTTGAAACCATTGAAGAAGGTTTTGCCGAACTGTGGAAGTGCTATGAATACTTTGCGGCAGTATGGCAGGAGCGCAAGGCACAGAACGAACCCGGTGAAGATTTAATTTCCATGCTAGTGCATGGAGAATCAACGCGTGACATGCCACCCAACGAGTATTTGGGAAATATATTGTTACTCATCGTAGGTGGAAACGACACCACACGAAACTCGATATCCGGCGGACTCTTGGCGCTCAACAACAACCCGGATCAATACCAAAAATTACGCGACGATCACGCCCTCATCAATTCAATGGTGCCGGAAATTATTCGCTGGCAGTCACCCGTTGCACACATGGCTCGAACCGCCTTAGAAGACACCGAGTTGGGGGGGAAGAAGATCGCCAAGGGTGATCGGGTGGCAATGTGGTACTTGTCAGGCAACCGTGATGAAAGCGCCATCGACGACGCCAACGAGTTCATTGTCGATCGGAAAAACCCACGCAAACACGTTTCATTTGGCTTCGGCATTCATCGTTGCGTTGGTAACCGCTTAGGGGAAATGCAGCTACGCGTTTTATGGGAAGAAATAATGAAGCGCTACGACAATATTGAATTAGCCGGTGAACCTACCTATCTCAAGTCAAGTTTCATCAACGGAATTCGCGAACTTCCGGTAATCATTCGACAATAGCAGCGCTAAGCCAGGAACAATCCTCGAACCCTCGCCGTCGGGCACTATCAACCATAACATACTAGCACCAACAGCCATCGTAGCCCAAGGGTAAAGTGCTGGTGTACCGGCGAGAGAATGGCCTGGGTTATTCATGATCTACTCAACCATCAAGTCGTTGAATAATTGGTGCTTCGCCAGTGGTGCCTTTTGTGACGCCAGAAACACGAGAATCTCTCGCGGACGATTTAGGAAAACGCTTAGACAATTCTGGTCCTGCCGCGGTAAGCCCGCCATCAACTACGATGTGTTCACCCGTGACAAAAATAGAATCATCACTGGCCAAGAACATCGCAGCACCAGCAATATGGTCACCACTGCCGAATTCGGGCCATGGTTGTGTTTTAGCAAATGCCGAGCGAGTCTGCTCTGGACGTCCGCCATCAGCAAGTGGGGTTGCAATAAAACCCGGACATATCGCATTCACACGAATTTTATCGCGAGCAAGCTCCACAGCTGAGGATTTGGTTAAACTGATGACTGCTGCCTTAGCTGCTGAGTAAACCAACGGACCCGCATCACCACTCAGTCCTGCGATGGAGGCGGTGTTGATGATTGCGCCACCATGACCCTGTGCGCGCATGATTCTTGCTGCGTGCTTAATGCCAAGAAAGACACCCTTGGCCAACACATCCATGGTGTATTCCCATGCTTCTACCGTAGTTTCCGTGAGCGGCCCGATCGCCCCGCCTACCCCGGCATTGTTAAAAACGATATCGAGTTTGCCAAAGTTGTCGGTGGCACAGCTCATCATAGCCTCCACATCACTTTCACTTGCAACATCGGTTTTCACCAATCTTAGGCTATCGGAAAATCCTAGGGCAGCGAATTCTGCCAACGTACTTTCCCCAGTTTCGCTGTTGAAATCAGCGATAACCACCTGCGCACCTTCCTGTAGAAAACGCAACACTGTCGCCTTACCCATGCCGCTGGCACCGCCAGTCACTACCGCCACTCTTTGTTCTAATCGCATCTCTTCCCCACTTTTGTCATCGCTATTGTTCTTTAACAACACAGAGTAGCATGGACCATAGGTGTGCTAAATCAGCCGTACCCAAGTCGCTTTAAGTAGTGGTAGTATCGAATCTACGTAGGATAACGGACTAGGGGGAAAGTTATGCACCACGTCGCAGATCTGCTTGAATCATGTTCCCGGGAACCTGTTTGGATCGAGCCACTTGCATGCGTTTATGACGCATTAAAGCTCATGAATTCAAAAGACATCGGTGCCTTATTGGTACAAATAGATGGCTTTCTTGTTGGCATAGTTTCAGAACGCGACTACGTTCGCAAAGTTATCTTAGATCGACATGCTTCCAAGCTCACCAAAGTATCTGAAATAATGACGCGCGAACTCGTTACCGTCACATCACAAGATACGGTTGTGCATTGCATCGCATTGATGCGCAAACATCATATCCGGCATCTTCCGGTGGTCGATGCCGGTCGCTCCATTGGCATTATCTCTCTGCGAGATCTGTTTCTCGATGTCATTCACGAAAAATTCGAAGAAAACGGTATTGAAGAGGAACTGTTGGATTGAAGACGAAAAGTTTACTTTTCTTTTTTTGATTCTGATTTGCCGCCAGTAAATGTTGCATCGAACGCCTGCTTCATGACGTTCAATGGGTTCATCGCATTAAGTTGGCGCATGCGATCACGATACAGGTCTTGATGGTCTAAAAAAGCCTGGATGGCTTCTTCGATATAACGACTGGCAACTCTGCCAAAACGATCGCCATAAAAGCGAATGAGCTGTTCGATGGTGCGGTTAGTCAGCACTGTGCCATGGCCTTGTTGTTCCTGCTCGGCGAGAATCTGCAATAACACCGAACGAGTGAGATCAGCCCCGTCTTTGCTGTCTACAACTTTGATACTTTCGCCAGAAATAATCAGCTTTCGCACGTCATCAACCGTGACGTACTGACTGTCAGTTGTGTCGTACAAGCGTCGATTTGGATATTTTTTTAGATTATGCACAACAATATATCAGCAGGTTAGTGAGTATTGGGGTACCACATACAATGACCCGACGCAGATCGGTTAAATTTTTGCCATTGACCTATTGGTTGCGCAAGCCTGTCTGCAACTGCACACAAAACGCTTGCGTTAACCACCATGCCACAATGAGAGCCATAGACTTCTATGTTTTCGGTCGATGGGGATTCTTGCTCTATACACCCACGCCAATGCACTACGCCGTCGCCGCGACTGAAAATTGCGGTACTGGGAACCCCTGTCGGTGAACCAGGATCGGTGGGTAATATAGCTGCCCGCGCCCGTTCAACAGACTTGCCGCTGACTTGTTCAAACAACATGCGCACAATGCCGCTAACAGACTCACCTTCACCGGTTGCGATAGGGCTCCCTAGGGTGACGACCAAGCGCACATCGTGTGGAAAACGACGAGCGATTTCGCGCGCGAATACACCGCCTAAACTATGCCCCACTAGCGAGATAGGTTGGCGATAGTTGTCTCTTAAGCGGAGGAATCTTTTCAACAGGGCGTTTTGAATTTCTTCTGTGCCAGTATTGGTGCCTAATAACCAAGGCAATGTATTGAAGCCTTGGCGTTTTAGAAAGGCTCGGCATACAGCAGTGGAAGCGTCGCCGCCCAAGAATCCGGGCAACATAAGGACAGGATGACCGTCACCTTTGGCGGTGGTATTTAGATAGGGCCACAAGGTACTCAGCGTGACCGCTTCTGCAATAGTTCGCCCACCTTCGGTGATGGAATGCCACAATGCGGGGGTAGAGTTTTTGTGCGCTACAACATCAGTCGCTTCAAACATCTATTGGCTCCAAAGGGCTTTAAAACCGCGATTACCAGGCTTCAGTGTCCACATTAAAGAGGCCTTGGTCAACAAAAAATGTTGCATTGCAAAACAACACCCTCACAATTGGGCAATGGCACTCATAAACCATAAATCAGGACTAAGTCTGGCGGAATTACCCCGCGCAGGCATAGAGCTATCAGCACTCCTGTCTATCGCTCCATTCCTGGTTAACGCAGACCGTGGCGATGGGCATCCGGTTGTCGTACTGCCTGGGTTCCTGGCAGATGACAACTCTACGTGGATACTCAGGAGCTTCCTAAAATCACTGGGTTACGAAGCTCATAGGTGGTCTTTAGGGCGCAACCTTGGTGCTAAAAACATGGGCGGCTATGACACCTTGGTAAGCTATATATTGGATCTTTACAAAAGCAGCGGACAGACAGTCAGCTTAGTGGGTTGGAGCTTAGGCGGAATACACGCTTTGGCAGTGGCCGCCAGAGCAAGTCATGCGGTACGCCATGTGATTACCCTGGGTAGTCCGATTTCACCCGCCTGTGCAAATGACGACATGTCACCTATCTACCACGCACTTCGACAAATCGCCAAAACCATCAACGCTGCCCCTCATACGTCCACCCCTGAACACCACACAATACCCAACATGCTGCAAAATATTCCGCACACGCTGCCGGTATCAACCCTCTATAGTTGTACCGACGGCGTGGTGCCCTGGCGTCGATCGAGAATTGAAGAAACACCCCATCGAGAGAATATCGAGGTGGTTTCTAGTCACCTTGGGCTGGGCGTCAATCCAACGGTGTTGTTTGCAATATCAGATCGACTGGCACTCAAGGAAGGCAAATTTGCTAAGTTTAGGCGAAGCGGTTGGCGTCGCCTGGTGTACCCTACCCCATAAGGCATCAGATCGTTCATATTCGAATATTAATTATGCTTTTAAGAGATATAGGGTATTAAAAAGAACTCGAAATTGTGCACCGCAAAATTTATACCTTCACTAAAACAGTGATTTACGAGTGCCCCTGAGGTGATACTGGTGCAGCGCACCACTAGCGTTCACAAAATTCAGTTCTAAGAGAGAAATCTCTCAAACACGAAAATCTCTTTAAAAATGATGCTCTCAAGAGATACACCTCATCTGATTACTGTTTCAACTGCAGAATACCTAGGAAAACAGAAAATAATTGTTGCAACGCACAATTGTGTACTGCACAATCGCCTTCGTTGTGCGATGCAGCATATTTAGACCCAAACTTTAAGACCAACAATTTAAACACAACAGCTTTGACACCAAACAGAGGAATGTAGACATGAGTGCTTTTGAAACCCCAGTAAAATTAGGCCGAGAATTATTCGAAATTAACACCAACGTAGCGCGTCGTATGGCGGAAATCGCAGGCGAAGGCATCAAGCAGTATTTCGAAACCAATCAAGAATTCGCACAAAAACTAACCGAAGTGCGTGATGTAACCTCATTCTTCGAACTACAACGCGACTACGGTAAAACTCTTTACACCAGCGCCACAGACCGTCTTCAAACCCAGGGTGAAGTGGTTAAGGAAGCATTTGAGCTCGGCGGTGAAGCTTTGCGAACTGCTTTCAACCCTGTACAAGAAGCAGAACAAGCCTCTGCCGAGGAAATCGCAGCATAAATAGATTTGCCTGCTCGCGACGAGCAGGTCCTTCTTCTTGCCAGACCTTGCGCCTAGAATTGTTGCTAAATAGCGAAACAGTGTCCGTTCGCCCTCCCCTTTTTGGGCCTGTTTTCGCTATCCTAAGCCCTCCATAGAAAAAGATCGCACGGTAACCAATGCAACAGCTCAGTGCACAAGACGCATCGTTTCTATATTTAGAGTCCTCTGCGACCCCGATGCATGTAGGCTCAATCTCGATTTACGATGGCAGCGATAGCGACGCCAGCCGACTCACCGAAGAAGCCATTTTGAGATCTGTTAGTGATCGGTTGCACCTGGCGGTCACGACTCGGCGCCGGTGCATTCGAGTGCCGCTAGATGCAGACTATCCCTACTGGATAGAAGACCCAGACTTCGATTTGGAATACCACATCCGTAGGGTCGCACTACCCAAGCCTGCAGATTGGGCAGAACTCAAGAAGCTCTGTGCGCGAATCTTTTCCCGCCCACTGGACATGGGCAAACCCCTGTGGGAGTTCTACATCATCGAAGGTCTAGATCAACTAAAAGGGATACCACGAGGCAGTTTCGCACTGCTTGCAAAAACCCATCACGCTGCCATAGATGGCGCTTCGGGCATGCATTTCTTTGAGCTAATGCATGACCTTGCACCCCAAGCTACGCCAGTACCCATGCCACAGACCCCTTGGCGTCCAGACCCAGTACCCACTGCAGGTGAGCTACTGTTTCGTACTGGCATTAACAACTTACAACAACCTCTGCGTATCGCTGAAACATGGGCTAGACAGTTCAAACAAAGCACTCAGTCTTTCGAAGCGTTCACTGCGCCATGGTTAGCTTCTAGACGAGAGTTTAACCAAATACCCAAGACGCGCTTCAATGGAAAAGTGACCTCTCACCGCGTGCTCGGCACTGTCGCTGTATCTCTTAAGAAAGTGAGAAAGATCCGCAAAATGGTAGCCGGTGCCACGGTTAATGACGTTGTGTTAGCCATTTGTAGTGGTGCGCTACGATCTTATTTGGATTCAAAAAACGAACTC
>QIGT01000222.1 GCA_003230835.1 Gammaproteobacteria bacterium | reverse complement strand
CGTTCGTGCCTACAATACGAACATGTTCAGTGTCTAATGTGCGCAATCGTTGCGCGAAGCGTTCAAGGCACTCCAGGGCGCGTTCGATAGCCTGGGGCGTGAGTTGGTTGTTGTCGTCGAGACCTGCTGCCAGTCGCACCATCTCTTTGTGTTTATCGAGAACTCGTAGTTGCCCGTTGCTTTCTTGTGCGATCAGCAAATGAAAACTATTCGAGCCTAGGTCTAACGCGCCAAGTTGACGGCTATGGGGTTGCAAAGAGATTGCTGGATTTTGCTCAGCAGCAGTAGACACAATCTATGTTTGTACGTAGATGCTGGCGGGTAACGGACAATCTAGGGTGGCTGCAATACCGACCAGCAAGGCTATTTCGGTTGTGGTGACGTCGCCGTCTGCTAACACAGTGGTTGCACAGGCTTTGATCAACGCGGGTTTCACCAGCGGTCTAAGCTGTCTTAACTTTGCCAAAGTGTTGTTCATGCGTTGATAGTCGAATTGGCCTTGCTTGGTGAAAGGTAGCGAAATATCCAGCTCCTTTGCCCCGGCAGCGTAGGCTGCGATTTGTTTATTGTGATCTTCGTGTCCCTGACTGGCAAGAATGGACAAGAGCTTGGAGGCTTCTTTAGCTACCTTGCTGAGCTTGCCAATGCGACCGTGATAATTTTGTGGTCCTGCAAAATGAGGGTGAACTTCTTTCATCAGCACCCGATGCAATACCCACTCAAAGACATCGACCACTGCATCGGTGGTAATAAGACTGGCGGTGTTTTTGTTAAACCTCTGATACTGAGGGTTAGACAGTTGTTTCAGAGCAGGAATGGTCATATCCAAGAGTGTCAGTTGGTGTGCGGCGTCGCTGTTGGCAACCAGCGATAACAACCGCCCAACTTCTCGCGACATACCACGCTCTGCGTGTTGTTCGATGTAACGTAGCTGTTTGTTGGCAATGTCAGGTTGTGGGCTGATGAGCATGGCGTAGACCAGGGCGCGAGCCTCGTAAGGATCATGGCTGGCTTGGATCAGTTGCTCATTATTTGCCGCCATCATTTGCCTGGCAGTATCCAAACTCAATTGAGTAGGCTCTCCCACCTGTCGCACGACTTCTGACGCGGTCATATGAGCGTCAGTGAAATTGCTAGAGAACCCGCTGCTAGCCTCATTTGACGAATTGAAACCATATGAACTTGAGCCATGAGGCGGCTGGCTATTTGACATTTGAGGCGTGACCTCAGGAAATACGCCATCCCAATTAGGATCTATTGCTAGGATTCGCTTGTCGAGCGGTGGATGGGTGGATAGCAGGTTGCCCGAGAACCTTTTCGCGACTGCTCCGAAAAACATGTGGCTGGCTTGTTCTGCTGCCTTATTGGTCATGGTGGAGCCGATGCTAAAACCGCCAATTTTTCTTAGTGCATTGGCGATGCCGTTGCGGTCTCGGGTAAATTGTACAGCCGAAGCATCAGCTAGAAATTCTCGTTGGCGAGAAACAGCCGATTTAATAAGATTGCCGAAGAAGGTGCCACCATAGCCGATGATCAGTAATCCAACACCCAACGCTATAAGAGGCAGCCCATTCCTACGGCTAAAGCCACCGGCTCGCATTAGACCAAAGCCGATCATTCCCATAAACAAAATGCCGTGCAGAATGGCCATCAGGCGCAGGTTGATATTTGTGTCACCGTTAAGTATATGGCTGAATTCATGTGCAACCACACCTTGAAGCTCAGCCCGGTTGAGAAGATCTAAAGTACCTTGATTGATGCCGATGACGGCGTCATCGCTACTGAAACCAGCAGCGAACGCATTAATGCTTGATTCTGGAATGAGGTATACAGGTGGGACCGATATGCCCGATGCAATGGCCATTTCCTCAACTATATTCAACAACTGTCGTTGCTGGGGGTTGTCTACATGTTGGTGCACGAGTTGGCCGCCCAAAGATTCTGCGATAGCGCGTCCGCCACCTTGAATGCTCAAATACTTGTAGGCGCTTGCCACACCTACCAAGCCTATCACGCCACCACTTATCCAGAACCAAGTGTCTATTGGTATGTTGGCGATGGCTTGTTCAAAACTCACGCCTGATTGGGCACCCGACCACGCAAAGACAACCGCTACCAACAAATTGGTAAGCGCAATCAAAGTCACTACAGCGGCGCAAAACATCGCCCCAAGTTGCCAAGTTTTACGCCGAGCTTGATCCTGGGCTTGGAAAAAATTCAATGGATGATGAATCTAGTTAGTTTCTGTCCCAAAAGTGCCGTCCAGGCACTTTTACTCCTACGGTTTTCTACGAAAACCTTCCAAAACCTACGGTTTTTGACTCGGGCGTCCTGCCCTCGATAGTTCTTACCCCGATTGCTGCGCATTCTGGACAAGAACTAGTTAAAAGAAACTTTTGGTGCCGCCTGGATCTCGGCTGAGTCTTCGAACTCAAGCAGTTCTGCATCATTGGGGTGGCCAAACATGTTGGCAAACATCATAGGCGGGAATGATTGTCGGTAGGAGTTGTATTCGGTCACTTGATCATTATGCGCCTGTCGCGCAAACGAAACTTTGTTTTCTGTGGTGGTCAACTCTTCAGACAATTGCATCATGTTGGAGCTTGCTTTCAAGTCTGGGTAGGCCTCCATTACTACGTTCAGCCGACCTAGAGCGCCTCCTAACATGCCTTCGGCGCTGGCCAGTTCTTTGATTGCAGAGGCATTGCCGGGGTCCGCGGCTGCTGCTTCTAGACCGGCCATGGCTTGATTCCTTGCAGCGGTCACAGCTTCCAAAGTTTCGCGTTCGTGGCTCATGTAGCCTTTGGCGGTTTCAACCAGATTGGGGATGAGGTCATACCGACGCTTAAGTTGAACCTCAATTTGAGCAAAACTATTTTCAAATCGATTTTTTAGTGCAACTAGCTTGTTATAGATTGCCGCGCCCCAAAAGGCCAAGGCTGCCAGAACGACCAGTACAATGATAAATTCCATATATTTGTTCCAGGTGAAGTGGGTGCTATGCTCTTATATTGGAGCAAATGTTTTGAATTTCAATGATTTAGCATACGCTGGGCGCTTTTTTTTAATCAGGTAACCCTAATACACGCTTAGAAATGACATTTAACTGTACTTCGCTGGTGCCTCCTTCAATAGAGTTTGCTTTCGATCGAAGCCATTGGCGGGTACTGGCCAGCTCCTTGGTGCTGAAGGTGTCGGTGCTGAAGGTGTCGCCGCCCCAGCCGATCATTTGTGTACCCATTATGTTGAGCATACGCTCGTATTTGCGTTTGTTTTGTTCGGTACCATAGTACTTGAAGATGGATGCGAGATTGGCATCCAGATTGCCTGATTTGGCTTCTTCGCCACTTCGAGACATTGTTAGTTGGAATGCTAGGTCATTCATACGATGCTCACAAACGTCTTGTCGCAGAGTCGGATCAGCGATACGACCGTTTTCTTCACCTCCGTACTGCTTTGCCAGGTCTTCTAACTTAATGCCCGCACCCCCCAGGGCTGAATTGCCTCCAATGCCCGAGATCATTTGTCTTTCGTGTTGCAACAGGCGTTTGGCAATTGTCCATCCATTGTTCAACTCGCCGACAAGCTGATGTTTGGGCACTTTGACGTCGTCGAAAAACGTCTGGCAAAATGGAGAAGCCCCACTGATTAGAGGGATGGGGGAGGTGCTGACCCCTTCACTGTCCATGTCAAAGAGTAAGAAGCTGATACCTTCATGTTTAGGTGCGTCAAGATCGGTGCGAACCAAGCAGAATATCCAGTCTGCTTCGTCGGCATAGGATGTCCAAATTTTAGCGCCATTGACCAGGTAGTAGTCGCCTTTGTCCTCGGCCTTAGTTTGCAGCCCTGCCAGATCAGAGCCATAATTTGGTTCTGAGTATCCCTGACACCATCGAATTTCACCCCGTGCGATTTGCGGAAGGTAGTGTTTCTTTTGCTCATCACTGGCAAATTCTAAGAGTGCCGGCCCCAGCATCCAAATGCCAAAACTCTGTAGCGGCGAACGAGCGTTAATCCCACGCATTTCCTCCATCAGTATCTTGTCCTGGTCTGCGTTCAATCCACCACCACCGTACTCGGTTGGCCAGCGAGGGACCGTCCAACCGCGTTCTGCCATACGTTGCAGCCAAAGCTTGGAGTCCGGGACAAGCCATGTTTGTTTACGACCGCCCCAGATAACTTCGCCATCTGGCGTAGAAGTGCGCATGGAGGCGGGACAATTGTCGTCCAACCAAGCACGGGTTTGTTGTCTAAACTGGTCTAAATCGTTCATGGATGTTGTGGTGTCGCTGTCATATTTTCGGTAACCATTCAAGCAGACCTTGCTCATCAAACCAAGTCATCAAACCAAGATAGGTATTTCTGCATGGTCGGGTATAGTTGTAAACTCAGTCTGAGTAGATCAGAGGTTCCCTAGGTTCAATGACAGATTTCGATGATCGAGCGTTTCGCAACGCCATGGGCAATTTTTGTACAGGTGTGGTCATTGCCGCGGGTAGTGTTGACGGTCAACCGGCAGGATTTGCTGCGCAGTCCTTTGTCTCGCTGTCTCTAGATCCTCCGTTGGTTGCTTTGTGTCCTGCAAAGTCGTCGACCAGTTGGCCCAAACTCCGTGAATCCGGCGCCTTTTGTATCAACATTCTCGCAGCGGACCAAAAGACAGTATGCGACGCGATGGCACAAAGTGGCGGTGATAAATTTGCACAATTTGGTTGGCATTCCGGAGAGAGCGGTTCGCCGATATTGGATGGTGTTCTAGCCTATATCGATTGCCATATTGAGACAGAGTACGATGCCGGTGACCACATCATTGCTGTGGGTAGAGTGTGTGATTTCAAGGTTTTAGATTCGCATGGTGCAAGCCCGTTACTGTTCTATCGCGGCAGCTACGGCGAGTTTGCTGCAAACGCCTAGGCAACCTCTGATTCCCCAGTAGTAGCGAAAAAGAGGTAGCGCACGATCAGTGGACGATCAAGATAACAAATCAGGCGAATCAGAAAGACCAAGCATAATGCAACTTGCGTTGCCGTCCATACTTGGGAATTTGTCCTATACCATAGTGGGCATGGTGCAGACCAAGTTTATCGCTGAGCTGGGTGCGGAAGGGCTTGCAGCATTGGGCGCTGGACAGAGAGTTTTCTTTGGCATGCAAGCCATATTGATGGCCGTCAGTGCGGGCACTACGGCACTTGTAGCCCGCGCTTGGGGAGCGCAAGACTATACCGAGGCCAGTCGTGTCACCATGGCATCGTTGGTGTTGGGTGCCACAATTTCGTTGGTGATCGCGGTGTTCGGAATCTTGTTTGCAAGTTCTGTCGCAGGCGTTTTCGGTTTAGATCAACACACCATTGACATGGCTAGCCGAAATATTCGCTGGCTATCTGCCTTTAATGTGGCGTTCGCCGCAACATTTATTCTCAGCGCTGCGCTGCGCGCATCAGGTGATGCATGGACACCCTTGTGGATGAGTGTGGGAGTCAATGTTCTAAACTTACCCCTACTTTACGCCTTTATTTTCGGTGCCTGGGGTATGCCGCAAATGGGCGTGGCTGGAGCTGCGGTGGCGGCAGGCATTTCATTTACCATTGGCTCAGCAACATTGCTGATCATGTGGATTAAACAAAAGTTCCGTGTAAAGCATGTGGCCAGTGGCTGGTGGCGGCGGCAAAGGCTGAAACAGCTCTTGGATGTTGGCTATCCAGCGGCGCTAGAGCAATGTGTTTTCCAGTTGGGCTTCTTCATATTTCTGATGCTCATCGGTCAGTACTATGGCATCGAGGCATTTGCCGCGTACAACACGGGTGTCAACATGTTGGCCATATGCATGACCGTAGGCTTCGGGTTTTCCATCGCGGGTGCAACATTAGTAGGCCAACACTTGGGCGCAAATGATCATGAAGGTGCCGCCAGGAGCGGTTGGCGTGCGATGAAATTTGCGGTCTTTTTCATGGGGCTCATCGGCGTGTTGATCATCAGCTTTGCTAATGAAATGGCGGTTTATTTCCTCGGGGATCAACCCTTAACCGTTGAGTACACGGTTCAGTTCACCTACATGCTGGGATTAATGATGCCATTAATGGCTGTAGATTTTGCTATTGGAGGCGCTTTGCGTGGTGCTGGCGATACTCGATTTCCGCTGGTCGCTACAATCTTGGGGCTTTTGGTCATGCGCTGTGGTCTGGCTGGCATAGCCACCTATATGAGCCTACCGGTGATTTATGTTTATGCATCGTTGATCGGTGACTACGTACTGAAGGCGGTATTGTTGATCTGGCGATTCCGCCAGGGTCGTTGGAAAACAATTGTTGTGACAGGTCAAATTAAAGGTAAGGCCTGAACTACTTGATTTGTCCGTCTATCCTGAAGCGCTGTTACGCATCCGCAATGCTGTGGATGAAAGATCATTACGAAAGTCTTTTTCGCTTACCCCTTGGCATAGAACCATCAGTGCCGCAGGTAAACTTAGATCAGCCAGGCTGATGAAGGTGTCGCCTTGTATGCGGCCGAATACAAGAAAAGATATCGCCAAATCAGTAAAAGTCTGTATGGCCGAGCCCAACTTTTCAGGTTGGTTGTCGTAAAATCGAAGCTCTCCAATGCGGGACATTGTGTCTACTCCAAGTACAAAGGTGGTGCCAGGGAAGAGGCGCGCCTTGTCTTCAAACATCGGTGCGTTTGTTAACCAAACATCGCGTTCTTTGATGTTGGCTAAGCGTCTTTCTAAAGTAAGGAAGTCGAGGCTGTGTTTATCTGCGTTGCGAATGGCTAATTCAAATGCACCCCCGCCGACCATGCCGGTGACACCTTCGGCTATACGCAGCATTTTTTGATGCCCTGCATGCAGGGGGTTGAACGAACCTGGCAAGATCAACATGCCATCATCGCAGCCCACGCAAAGCCTGCTGAACTCAGGTTTTAGTAGTTCTTGAATGGCCGCGCTTCCGTGTGCGCTAGTTTGTTTTAAACTGCTTGGGATTGGCGCAGTATCGTCAACTAGGATTTCTAGTAGTGACCACCACATCTGATCAAGTAAGCGCGCTTCTTCTGCTGGGCGGTCGGCTGCGTAAGAGGCCGAAAAAACGTGGGTGTCAGTTCGAGTTTGAATGGCCCAATGGGCGCGGTGGGCGCCTTTTTTTTCACGATTCGTTGCAAGGCTTGCAGTACAGCCAAAGCCAAATAAAGCCCCTTGCCCCAGTACTTGGGCACGTTCGAAGGCTGTCATTGCGAGTTTTAAGGCAGTTGTCTCGCTCGTCGCTTGCTCTGGCGCGCGCCCCAATAGTTGCGTCAGGGCGGAGGTTGCATAGGGTACATTTACTTCCAATACGGTAGCCGACGCCCCGGCCGTTGTCAGCATCTCCGAGATCAGTAAGGTACCGCCGCCGGTAATGTAGAAGACGCCTTGCCATGGCGTACTATGTAGTTTTGTGGCGCGCTCACTCATGCAGGTTTAATCGCGAAGAAATTCCCGCACCTTGTCCACAAATAAATCTAGCTGGTCGTGATGTACCCAGTGTCCGGCATCGGCGAATGTTTCAATTTGCAGTGGGCAATTGAAGTGTTTTGTACGACCATCTGCGACCGGGTCTGATGCCCAAGAATCCAGTCCGCGTACCAATAGTGTTGGGCAAGTGATGTTGTTGAACATCTGCCAGGTTTCTTCCATAGAAATACCCGTGGGCGGAAAGCTGCGTACGTAGTTGTCGAACTTCCAACTGTAGGTGCCATCTTCGTTCTGATTGCTACCGTGAATGGTTAGGTGTCGGGCTTGAGCTTCGGTTAACTGAGGGTTTTCGGTCTGCATGCGTTGAAATGCTTCTTCCAAGCTGGCATAGCGGCGCACTAAGCGTCCAGAGAGGTTTCGAAGATTATCCATCCATATATGTAGCCGCTCTGGCATGGATTTATTAAACAGCTCCTTAATCATGGCGGGTGGTGGCCCCATTCCTTCTATGGAGACTAGTTTGTGCACACTGTCTGGGTGTAGGGCAGTGTAGAGGAGGGAAATAGAGCCTCCTAACGAGTGACCAATGATGGTCACGGGTGTCATTTGTTTTTGTTGAAGCAGTTGGGCGATATCGTATACGTAGTCTATTTGACTGTAAGAACCGCCGAGCATCCATTGGCTGTCGCCGTGCCCTCGAAGATCTGGCGCAATGATGTGGTACTCGTCGCCGAATTGTTCCGCCACCCAATCCCAATTACGGCAGTGATCTCGCCCCCCATGGATGAGGATCATTGGTGGACCGTCTGGATTACCCCAATCTACATAGTGCAGGCGTAAGCGTTGAGAAAAATAAGTGTGAGACGTAGGTCCATGCATGGATAGTTGGCTCCGTTTATATGACGGCGCAGTATACTCTTGTTTTGAAGTTATTCTGTCAAAGAAACCACTGCGAGGCCACCGAAGACGAGCTTACCGCAGAAAAATATGACGGAATTATGTTTAAAGATTGCACGCGTGTGAGTTGGTCTTCCCTAACCTAAGTACTTTTCTTCATATTGTTTGAGTTCCTGTTTAATCAGTGGGGCGAGTATGTACAGCCCCAGTAAGTTAGGAATGGCTACAATGAACACCAGTGCGTCAGACAAGTCAATGAGTGCTGCCAGCTCAACACTGCTTCCTACCACCACAAATGCGAGAAAGAAGATTTTAAACCCCAAATCTGCAATAAAGCTGTCACCAACCAAGTAAGTAAATGCTTTCAAACCGTAGTAGGACCAGGCAATCATTGTTGAATAAGCGAACAAGATAGCAGCAACAGAAAGTGGGATCGGTGACCATGCCAGAGTGCTGGCAAATGCACGGGTTGTTAGCTCGATTCCGGCAACACTGCTACCGACAAGTTCTGGATCATAAATTGTTGTGATAATCACCAGCGCTGTCATCGTACAGATAACCACGGTGTCTATAAAAGGTTCGAGCAAGGCCACGAAACCTTCGCTTACTGGTTCTTTTGTTCGGGCAGTGGCATGCGCTATGGCTGCTGAGCCTAAGCCTGCTTCGTTGGAGAAAGCCGCTCGTCGAAAACCGACGATCATCACCCCAATGATACCACCGGATATGCCTTGAGGGTTAAATGCGCCATCCCATATGGCGACGAATGCAGATGGAATAGATTGATAGTTTATAATCAGTACTAACAAAGCAGTGAGTACATAAAGTAATGCCATGCCTGGAACGAGCTTCGCGGTGGTGGCGGCAATGCTTTTTATGCCGCCAATAATGACTACCCCAACAGCCAGCGCGAGCAGCAATCCAAACAGCCAGCTTTGGTTGGCGAAAAAACTATCTTGGCCGCCGGTGACGTCAATGAAAATGGCGGCAGCTTGATTTGACTGAAACATATTGCCAATGCCGAGACAACCTAACACCATACTTATGGCGTAAAATATTCCTAGGCCTTTGCCTAGCCTGGGCCAATTCTTAAGCGCGAGGCCTTTTTCCAGATAGTACATGGGTCCGCCAGAAACAACGCCATTCTCATACTTTCGGAACATTACTCCTAAGGTGCATTCTGCAAACTTGGTAGACATGCCCAATAGTCCGGCCACGATCAACCAAAAGGTGGCGCCAGGTCCACCTATAGATATTGCGACGGCCACGCCGGCAATATTGCCAATACCCACTGTGCCCGAAATTGCAGTTGTGAGTGCTTCAAACTGAGATATCTGGCCGGGGTCGTTGGCATTCACATACTTGCCGCGAACGATATTGATTGCGTGAGCAAAACCGCGGAAGTTTATGAAACGCAGATAAAATGTGAAAAATACACCGCCACCAACAAGCCAAGCGACAATAAGTGGGATGTCTGCACCGAAGACTTCTACTGAAAAGAATATGAATTCTGACACTGTATCGGCAACGGGTCGCATGGCATTGTCGATAGCGGCATCAAAGCCCTGATTATTTTCATTTTGCATAAGCCCTGTATACTGGAGGCTCGCTTTAGAAATTGCACGGAACCCGCGTCTTTAAATATGAAAACTATACATGTCACACTGGCTTTGCTCACGGTTGTGGGCTTTGTGTTAAGAGCAGGCTGGACTTTTACAGCCCCCGACCTGCTGCAGCAGAAGTGGGTGCGTATTGCCCCTCATATAATCGATACTGCCTTGTTGACGTTCGGCGTGCTGTTGGCTGTTAATTTAGCCGGCGGCGTGATGCAGCCCTGGCTGATGGCTAAGTTGGCAGGGTTGTCGGCCTATATTGGCTTTGGTGTCTTGACCATGCGCGCTTCAGGGCAGCTTCGCGTGGTCGGGTTGTTGGGCGCACTGCTGTCTGTCGGCTATGTTTTTAGCGTCGCCTTCAGTCGTGCAGTATTTCCCTGGCTATAGTGGCTTAGCCTCGAGTATTGAACTTCAGAACAAACGTAATAGGCACAACGTTGCTGATGGAAGATAGCCCTGCTAGCACCCTCAGTTGCTCAACGCCACCCCCCAACTGCGCCGCACCGACATCGATTAAGATTGGCTTAAGTGAAGTGATAAACAAGGTTGTATTGTTTAGGCGGGTGGCCATCACCTGGGTGGTGATGTCGAGGGTAACCTTCTTGAGTGTCAGTTGACCTACGACTTCCGTGACTGTTGAAGTGCCGACGCTAAGACTGTTTAAGGTATCAGGGTTGATGGTTGTACTGAAATTTGCCGTAGGAAAAATGCCAGATTCGAACAGTAGTTTCTGCATTCGTTCATCGCGGATGGGAATCAGTGTATCAACACTTGCCAAATGAATGTCCACTGAGACTTGGCCCTGTGCTGAAACTGTACCACTGAGCATTTTAAACTGATGAATTTCACCAATGTTACCGGCCTTTATGCTTATGAAGTTAAGCTGAGAGCCTGCATTGTTTAGCGTCCACTGAGCGGTGGCTTGGCCCGCATAAAAAGTGGTTGCGATGAGTAGGGTAGCGATGTAGTAAATGTGGCGCATAGTTTTCTCAAAGGGAGTTCGAATAGACATTGTAGTACTTTTAGGGCGCGTCCAGAGTGCGACCGATGAGTTCTTTCATTATTTCGTTAGTACAGCCATAAATTTTTTGTAGCGCGCATCTTTGTACATACGCGAAATTTCATACTCATCCATGTATCCAGCGCCACCGTGTAGCTGTAAGCACTCGTCAACAATTTCATTCTGCTTTTGCTTCAGCTAGTTTGAACCTGGTGTTCTGGAAATCTGAGATGTGCTTGCCAAAGGCTTTACGTTGCTTAACGGATTCTAACGTAACTTCTATTGCGCGCTCCATTTCCACCACTGCGGCTTGTGCAATGTTGAGCCTTTCTTGCGGCAATTGATTCATCAGTTGGATAAAGCCTTTGCCTTCTGCTTCGCCGAGCAGGTTGCTTAGCGGCACGCGGCAGTCTTCGAAGAACATCTCGGATGTGTCAGCCGCACTTTGCCCTAATTTGACTAGATTGCGTCCTGCAGCATTCGAAGCTCATCGTTGAGCCAGGGTGATTCGTAGTTTTCAAATATCGCGGTCACTAACGTTCCTCGGGAACCTCTGATTAAGGCAGACCAGCTGCCGGGAAAGGAGAGTGGAAACACTCTACTCGGGCATCACGGTTGGCTGTGCATTGGTTGGGTATTGACGAAGTTGAAGTCAATATATAGAGGGTATCAGCGCCGATCATGCAGGCGAATGCTGATCGCGAGAGTTCGATGCGGTGGGTAATTTCGCCGCCCTCCATTTGTCGAATACAATTGTTGCTCGATGGGGATGCACTCCAAATGCCACCACCAGCATCCAGGCAAATGCCATCCGGTACAGTGCCCTTAGGTAGCTTTGCCCATAGTCGTTTGTTGCTCAGGTTACCATTATCTTCAATATCGAACGCAGTTAAACGCGAGGCGAAGGTCTCGCCGACGATTAAGGTCTTACCATCTGGCGTAATGACTGTGCCATTGGGGAACATCACATCATCATCTACCACCCGCGCATCACCATTGGGTTCAACGCAGATGATTTCAGCGGCTGTTGGTTTGGCGCCTTGGTGGATGTCGAAGCCAAAATTTCCGACATAGGCGCGGCCAGTGGTGTCGACCACCATATCGTTGCAGTACCCACTAGCGAGAGTGGATAAATCGGCGTGTAGGTGAAGGTCGCTTCCGTCAAAGCGCAATACCTGTTGTTTTGACATTCCTACAATGAGCATGTCGCCGTTTGGCAGCCAGCCTAAACCTGAGGGCTGATCGTCAGGTAGGCGAAGAATGATCTCGTCAGCTCCGTCCGGGCTTATTTTGTGGACACACTGATCGTGCATATCGGCAAGCCAAAGATGTTGGTCTCGCCATCTCGGACCTTCGCCGAAACACAAGCCATCGATCAGTATTTGCATGTTTTCTGCCCAATTTCATTAAAGCGGTCAAGTTTATGTGCTTTTACGCGCTTTTTACCAACGAAATCACATTGTGTGTTGGTATATGCCGAGTTCCCTCGTAGAATCGGCTTCAGGTTCGGTACATCTGAACATTGACAATAAGCAATCGAAACAATAGCGATAACAATAGTTTAACAAAGGAGTCGGGAATGCTTTTACGAATAATGGGTTCTATTTTACTGGTGATGGGTCTTGCGGCTTGCGGTCAAGGTGGTGAAGCAGAAGATGCGATGGACGGTGCGATGGATGGGGTAGAAGACGCTGGTAGCAGCATGATGGATTCTGCTGGTGATGCGATGGATTCTGCAACTGATATGGCAGGCGATATGGTCGATTCAGCGGGTGACATGGTTGATGACGCAACCGAAGCCGCAGGCGATGCGATGAATGATGTTTCTGAAGGTGTTGAAAACGCTGCGGATGGCATCATGGACGAAGTTGAAGATGCTATGAGCGAAGGTGCAGATAGTCTTGGTTCTGCCGTTGAAGGTATAAACCAGTAGGACCTTTCTACTACCAGAAGTACTTACTCCCAGAGCCGATGACACCTATTTTCTGAGGTGGCATCGG
>QIGT01000036.1 GCA_003230835.1 Gammaproteobacteria bacterium | reverse complement strand
CAGCGCCGACTACACAGACTTTGTCAGGTGGGGGTGCATTTGTTGTTAATGTACTTGTTTCTTTGCGTGTTTTTTTCTCGTCGGTCATTTGTCTGTTGGCCTCTCATAGTATGAAATATGAGCATTGCTCACATTCAATCATGTTAGGCTAAACTGTTATGACCAGCAACATCCGAAGAGTTCCCCGCCAAGCCCGTTCGCGTGCCCGAGTAGAGTCGATACTGAGTTGTGCGGTCGAAATGATAGAGTCTCAAGGAAGTGGTCTATTGAAAATGAATGACCTAGCCGCGCAAGCAGCGATACCTATAGGTTCGCTATATCAGTATTTTCCAGACAGGGCAGCCATTGTCCATACCCTGGCTGAACGTCTCATGTTGCGTGTACATGAAGAGGTCAAGAAAGAGTTTGACGACATATTAACTGTTGCCGATTTTGAAATTGCGCTTAAGTGTTCAATCAATAACTACTACAGCCTGTTTCTTAAAGAACCTGTGTCTCGTGATGTTTGGTCGGCCTTTCAGGCGAACCAAGATTCACATTTGATCGATATAGCAGACAGTAGGAAAAATGCTAAGGTTCTATTTTCGGCGATTCGTCACCTTTGTGTACCTGGTGCGCGAACAGCCCTGAAAACGTCTCTTTTCTTGTCTATGCAACTTTGTGGTGCAGCCGTTCGGATGGCGATATCGGTTAAACCTACTGAAGGCGACAGAATCATTGCCACTTGTACAGGTATGATTAGGCGAGAAGTACTCTTGCACTTACGCCAAGACTAGGCTCGCTCTTGATCAGATAAAAGAACCTCACTGCAGGAACGTGTCGTTAGGAAAATAGACTATGCATCCATTTTCGCCACACGAGCAATCAATTCTTCGACACGTGTACTATATCCCCATTCGTTGTCGTATCAGCTAATCACTTTCAACATTCGTTTGTCTAAAATTTGGGCGAGAGCAGTATCGAAAATGCTTGAATGGCTGTTTCCAATGACATCTGTAGATACGATTGGATCGGTACAATAAAACAAAATACCTTTCATCTTGCCTTGGGCTGCAATTTGCATGGCGGCGTTCGCGGCCTCAATGGTGGTATCCTTGTTGTACCACTCAGGCCTTGGCTCGATTCTTTTCTTTGAACGGAAAGCTCAGTTAATCGCCACTAACGACTAATCTGGATCTATCAAAGGATACTCTGTGCAGACGTTGTATCCATACAGCCATTGTGTTTTTGCAAAGTGTCCGCCACTCGCTACGCTGTCTGATTGGTGTTGTGTTTGAGCGTGGGTTTTCTGCCCCTGCTCCCATGCCGCACGTTGCACGGCGGCGGTTCGACCTTGACGTGCGCTGCCATAATTGGCAAGCGCGATTGCAATGTCGGACTCAGTTGCAAGGTAATGCGACAAGACCCAAGCATCCTCAATGGCCATAACCGCACCTTGGGCCATGTATGGCACCATTGGGTGGGCTGCATCACCCAATAGGGTGGTGCGCCCAGTGGACCAGTTTTGCATCGGAGGGCGCACCAGCAATGCCCATTTATAGCAGGCTTCCGCCGGGGTGCTGGCAATCAACGTCTTGACGGATGTGTGCCAATCAACAAAATAATCGGCGAGTTGTGCAACATCCGCTCGAGTTGTCCAGGATTCGGTGGTCCAGTCCGGTTCCTCGACTGCGGCGACGTAGTTAAGAAGTTCACCATTGCGTAAGTAGTAGGCTACGACATGCTTCCCAGGCCCGGCCCAGATATTTAGCACAGGGTCGATCAAACCGTCAGGGAGTGAATCTGTTGCGATAAGGCCGCGGTAGGCCACGTGGCCTGTGTACTCAGCAGCGAGGCTGTCGAATAGGCTTGCGCGAACCACTGAATGTACGCCGTCCGCACCGATAACCACCTGGGCTGTGCTTTGGCTTTTGTCTGTGAATCTTAGGGTAACCTCGTCCGACTTCTCGGTGATGCTGACTAACATTTTGTTGAGGACGACAGTATCGGGGTCATTGGCCTGCACTTGTGTCATTAGTGCTTGGTGTAAATCTGCCCTGTGCAAATCTAGGAAAGGTGAGCCGAAAGCTTGCTCAATCGTGTTGCCCAGGGGTGTCTCAAACAACGGTTCGCTCGTTTGGTATTCACGAATGACAGTTGCGCCAGGGCGAAATGCGTTAAGTGTGTCGGTAGAGATACCCAGCTCGGACAATACATGCATGCCATTCGGACTAATGTGCACACCGGCACCAACTGGTGCGAGCGCTCGCGCCTGTTCAAACACACGCACAGACAAGCCTCGTTGTTGGAGTGCGAGCGCGGCTGCTAACCCGCCAATGCCGGCGCCGACAATGCTGATTTGAGGAGGGTTCACGATCGTAGCCTTCTGTCCTACATTCCGAATTGTTGCAGTTTAGACTGCCAGCCAGAACTGTACAAGGTGGTTCGATTCTGCTAGCTTGAAGGCGTCAGAGTTTGCAACGAAGCAAATTATGAGGGTTCAATATCCGCGTAATATGTGTGGGTGCTCGAGGCTATGCAATCAGTGTCGCAAGAATTGTTGACGTCACGAGTTTCTTGGTGCCTTCCAGGCGAACTCTGGGGAATCTTTGCATATTTAAGAATCGTAATTCGCAATCGCATTGAAGACGTGGGTCTGTGCTGGTTGAACGAATGAACAAACGGTCAACTGCCTGGCATAACAATTGGAGGGGAGAGTCATTTTGACAAGAACAACATTGAATTATTTTAGCAGGTGTTGGATGACGGCTTGGTTGTCGTTGCTCATGAGCGCCAACGTGGCTGCGGAGGCAGTCATTGAAGAAGTGGTCGTGACAGCGCAGAAGCGCTCGGAGAGTATGCAAGAGGTTCCCATTTCAATTTCTGCATTTGGTGAGCAGCGATTAGAGGATTCGGGATTTGATGGCATTGCGGATCTTGCCCAAATGACACCCTCTTTGCAGTTTGGTAACTTTGGCCCGGTGACGTTCGTTACATTGCGCGGCATCGGTAATGAAAATACCACGGCTGGTGGCGACCCAGGCGTGGCATTGCACTACGACGGAGTATATCTGGGGCGGCCGGTGGCTTCGCTGTTCACGGCGTTTGATAGCCAACGGGTTGAAATTCTGCGCGGCCCACAAGGTACGTTGTATGGGCGCAATGCCACCGGTGGCTCAATCAACTACATTACAAAAAAACCAGACCAAGAATTTGGTGGCGAATTGGATGCCACTTATGGCGACTACGATTGGCAGCGATTACGGGGGGCTATCAACATTCCATTTAGTGAGAAAATTGCCGGGCGTTTTGTGGGCTTCTACGAAGATCGTGATGGATACACGGAAAACAACGTCTCCGGTGGTACCGAAGCAAACGATGCAGAAAATTTTGGTTTTCGTGGCCATTTGTCATTTGACATTTCGGAGCGCGCGTCACTACTGTTGTCAGGGACGTACATAGAATCCGGTGGAGTTGGCTCCAAGGCGGAGCTAAGAGAGGCATTTCCGGGCACGACGACAACACCGGTCAGTAATTTCGCGGGTCCGCCAGGTTTCGCGTTCAATCCGATGGGTCCGTTCAGTGGCATTCCAGCTAGCAATACCTTTGCGGACGCCACAGGTATAGCGCCAACAAACGACCTAAGTGTATTCGAAGAAAGCAAAGACCTGCGGGAAAGCCAGGACAACGATTTCTTGTTGGTATCGGCGACTTTCGAATACGAATTTGACCGGGTTGTGTTTAAGTCTATTACGGGTTATGCCGAAACCAGTTTCGAGTCTCATCAGGACGAAGACTACTCGGCTTTAGACCTAGCAGAGTTAGTCCTTCTTGAGAATTCCGAGCAGTTCTCGCAAGAGTTCCAAGTTCACTCCAATGATTGGGAGAACTGGCAGTGGATAGCCGGTGTATATTACTTCAATGAGAATGCGTCTCGAACCTCGCAATTTTTTCGCAGTCGCTATGACGTCTTTGCGACCACCTTTGGCGTACCCAGTGGCTTCGAAGTTGGGGGTGACGTCGAAACGGAGTCTGTCGCAGTGTTCACGCAAGGTACCTACGACGTGAATGATGTTCTTGCCATCACCGCTGGCGTCCGCTACACAAGAGATGAAAAGGACGGCGTAAATTCGGGCTTTCAGTTTGCTGGAACGCCATATAGAGATCCTGTTGGCGGCGAGTGGGATCGCGTTACTTATAGGCTGGCAGCAGATTGGGCGGTGGGAGAACAGACCTTGCTATTTGCAAGTTTCTCCACTGGTTATAAGTCGGGGGGGATCAATCAGGTGGTTGCGCCATCGCGCGGTGCGACCAATGCTGTTTACGATCCAGAATTCGTTGAAGCCATAGAATTCGGTGTGAAATCGACTTTCGCAGACGGACGAATACGAATAAATGCGTCGATTTATCGCAATGAGTACGAAGATCTGCAGTTTCAAATTTTCGGCCCTGGAGGACCGGAAGCGTTCAACGCCGAAGGTGCGACTGTTCAGGGCTTGGAGATTGAACTGCAGGCGGTGCTCACAGAAACCCTGACTTTGGATGCGTCGACAGGGCTGACAGATTCAGAATTCGATGAGCAAATTGTTGGCGGAGTACAGCTTGATGGCAATCAGGTCCAACGTACGCCAGACATAACCTTTAGCATTGGGTTGACTAACGAATGGGATCTAGGGAAAAATGGGTCTTTGCGGCTTCGCTTGGAGTACGCCTATACCGATGAGATCTATTATACGGCGTTTAATCGCGATGGTGGTTTTGGTGCGCCAGGCGGCTCTGACTTGGCGGACAGTTACAGCAACACAAACGCACGCCTGATTTGGTATAGCGCGAGTGACAAGTGGACCGCAGAGCTGTCGGTAACCAATCTGACCGACGAAGAGCAGGAAGGCAACATACTGCGGGGTATTGGCTTCCTTGATATACCTGGCGGTGGTGGTCCTGAGGATGTGACGTATAATCCGCCTAGACAGTGGGGTTTGCGCGTCGGCTATCGATTCAACTAATGCGCACAACTAACTGTGATGATATTGTCTGAATGCGTGGGGGTGTAGACTCGCAACGGCGAGCATGAGCAACGCAACGGCCAAGACCTTGCGCATTGATTAGTTTGAACGTTAGCGTTCGATAAAGGCATCAATAAAGTCTTTTACCACTTTGTTAACGTAACGTGTTGTCGCTGCCTTAGACATTGGTCGGTCGATCCCGCAGTAGAGTTCGAGCATGATTTTATGCAATAACATGCCCCAGAAGTATTCGGCTGCGAGTCCTGGGCTCGCACAGCTAATCTTGCCGGTTTCAACTTGATGCTGAAGGTAACTTTTGATGCCACCAATGGCTAACCGCGGTCCATGTTCAAAGTATATTCGACCAACAATTGGTATACGTTCCACTTCTGCTACAACGATGCGGAAGATATTCACTGCCTTACGTGAAGTGATGACCGACATACCTGCCCGAGCAATCTGGATTAGCCCCTCTTCCAAATGCGTATCAGTGAGCTCCAGTTCCTGTACAGGCTGTAAATGCCCCTTAAGAAGTTCGTCTACTACAGCAACAAAGAGTGCCTCTTTATCGTTAAAGTGCTTGTAGAGTGTGCTTTTGGAACAACCACTACGTTTGGCCAATAGATTCATACTGGCTTTTTCGAAACCCAGCTCGATGAACATTTCGGTGGCGGTTTGAATGATCAGTACAACTTTACGATAGCTGTCTTTGCGTAATTCCGCGAGTGGTATGTGTTGCATGGTCTTGGTCGGTTGAATGACTCTGATTCGAAGTTGAGGTCGGTGAATCAAAACTGTACAAGGTGGTTCGATTCTGATAGCTTGCAATTCTAACATAACTAGCTATTGATCGCGCTAGCGCTCGGGAGGGCAGCATGCAATCGGAAGAACTACCAGGTCGTCACCTGCGTGGACATCACCACATCACAATATCAACCGGGAATCCTCAGGAAGACTTTGATTTTCATACCAAAGTATTAGGCTTGAAGTGCGTGAAGCGCACTTTGTTCTACGATGGCCCAGTACCTGTTTATCATCTCTACTATGGTAACGATCTTGGCGAGGAGAGTACCTTGT
Source organism: Gammaproteobacteria bacterium (assembly GCA_003230835.1). GTDB lineage: Bacteria > Pseudomonadota > Gammaproteobacteria > Pseudomonadales > Azotimanducaceae > UBA4421. The sequence goes on along the minus strand of QIGT01000036.1, from coordinate 7,009 downwards.
TGACGACCTTCCCAGTCGAACATCTTGGCGTTAAAGGCAAGCCAGGCAGTGGCCAGATCAACAGTGTTAGCTTGTCAGTTCCCACCGATGCGCTTGATTATTGGAAGGATCGATTAGAGGCACATGACCTTAAGGTCACTGAAGCGGAGCGTTTTGGCGAACGCTACCTCGACTTCGTCAGTCCGCACGGCATCAACCTTTCCATCGTGGGTGACGATAAAGACATGCGTTCGCCGAGGAGTGAAGGTCCGGTGCCAGCGGAGCTGATGATTCGTGGTACTCATTCAGCCAGCATATCTACTCGTGACATGGAGTTCATGGAAGAGTTTCTGGTAACGGCTTGGGGTAGTTACAAAGTCGCCGAAGATGGTAATCAGGTGCGTTATGCCATGGGTGAGGGCGGTAGTGGTACGTATACCGACTTTACCTTAGAGCCCGATCGCAAGCCGGGTAGCTGGACTTTGGGTTCAGGCACGATTCACCACATGGCTTATCAGGTGGACAATCCGCAAGATCAGGCAGCCATTAAGTTCTTCACTGAAGGGTTGGGTTATACCGATTTTTCAGAGATTAAAGACCGGGGATACTTCGATTCCATTTACGTGCGCACACCTTCCGGTGCATTGTTTGAAGCGTGCTGTTCGCACAAGCCTTCTTTTCTGTGTGATGAGCCGGCTGAGACCTTGGGGACCGCGCTGATGATGTCTCCGCAAATTAAGGCCAACAAGGATGAGGTGATAAGGCTGATTGGTGAAATTAGTATCGACTAACGATTGCAGGTCCCAGATGTTGCCCGTTCTCCAATGTGAGATACGCACATGAAATTTCGTTATCAGCCATTGCCCTGGAACATTGTTTTTGGGGTAGGTGCGTTACAGACATTACCTGAACACATGGATGATCTTGGTTTGCGGCGAGCATTGGTGTTGTCGACGCCAGAACAGACCACACAAGGACAGGAAGTCGCGAGCCTTTTAGGGGCACGTTGCATTGGCACCTTTGATCAGGCGATCATGCATGTGCCGGTTACGACAGTCGTGGCAGCGCGCGAGTTGGCGCAGCAAGTTCAAGCCGACTGCACGGTGGCCATTGGTGGCGGCTCTACAACCGGGCTTGGTAAGGTGCTGGCGTTGCAGGCGGGGCTTGCGAACATCGTCATTCCTACTAGTTATGCTGGGTCAGAGATGACCAACATTTGGGGCACCACGCAGGACGGTAAGAAGACCACTGGACGTGATAACCAAGTGGTACCTACGCTCACTATTTACGACCCAACACTGACGTTGAGCCTACCACCCGGATTTGCGGCAGCCAGCGGATTAAATGCCATGGCTCAGGCTGCCGTGAACGTGGCTTCCCATGAGATCAATCCGATAGTTCAGAACATGGCACAAGAGGCTGTGCGCAGACTTGTTCAAGCGCTGCCACGCGTACTCGCTCAGCCAGACGATATTGATGCACGTTCTGAAGCACTCTATGGGGCTTGCCTTGCAGGCAGTGCGCTGGGGACTGGCTCAACCGGATTGCACCATCGCTTATGTCATACGTTGGGCGGTAGTTTTAACACCCCCCATGCTGAAACTCATACTGTGCTGTTGCCGCATACCGTTGCCTATAACGCGCCGGGTGCTCGCGCCGGTACAGAAATGTTAGCCAATGCGCTGGGTGTTGCAAATGCTGCGGTAGGTCTGCATGAGTTGGCCAAACAACTCGGAGCGCCCACTAGCTTACAAGAAATTGGCATACAGGAGTCGGACCTTGATCGAGCTGCAGCGATAGCTGTTGAGGTGGTGGTGAGCAATCCGCGCCCAGTGACGGAACAAGCAGTTCGTGCGTTACTCGATGATGCCTACTTCGGCAAAGTACCTACTTCACACGACTAAGCGCCAAAGCATCACTATGAAGACAAGCAAACAAATCTCACTGACTGACGCTGCCGCTTTAGTGCGCAGTGGTGACACCATATTGGTTGGTGGTTTTGGCATGACTGGAAATCCGGTGCACTTGTTACACGCTCTGGCAGATACAGACGTGCATGATCTTACCTACGTTGGTAACAATGTAGGCGAAGCGGGCCTTGGCGGGGGGCGGTTACTTCGTAACGGCCAACTTAAGAAAGCGATCGGCTCCTTCTTTACCAGCAACCGCGAAGCGGTCGACGCTGCTCGCAGTGGTAAATTAGAGATTGAATTGCTTCCTCAGGGCACCTTGGGTGAAGCACTACGCGCTGCAGGTGCTGGCTTGGGTGGCTTTTTTACCCCGACATCTGCCGGCACGGAGTTGGCGCGTGGTTGCGAGGAGCGGGTAATCGATGGTCGATCCATGGTGTTTGTAAAACCTATCCACGGTGATGTCGCGTTGATCCGTGCTTGGCGTGCTGACACCGCCGGCAACCTGCAATATCGCATGACAGAGAATAATTTTAATCAAGCTGCGGCTACTGCGGCGCGCCTGGTCATCGCTGAAGTTGAAGAAATTGTGCCGGTGGGTTCTATCCCGCCCGAGGCTGTGCATACACCGGGTATCTATGTGGACCATCTTGTTGCGGCTCGGCTACAGTCGCACGAGCTAGGTACTTCAGCTTCTGTAGCAGATTCAGCTACAGAAGTAGACCCGAAACGGTTAGCCATGGCACGCGCAGCACTTGCGGAACTTAAGGCAGGTGATGTGGTAAACCTCGGTATTGGCATTCCAACATTGGTTGCCGATCTGCTCACGCCGGAACATGGTATTACACTGCACAGTGAAAATGGCATGCTTGGTGTTGGTCCTTCGCCAAAAGAAGGTGGGGCAATGGATTATCCTGTAAATGCAGGCAAGATACCCGTGACGGCACTACCAGGCAGTAGCTATTTTGACTCCGCGGCGTCGTTTGGAATGATTCGAGGTGGGCACGTTGATGTTGCAGTTATTGGTGGTTTGCAAGTTGACGAGCACGCCAACCTCGCAAATTGGGCGGTGCCCAACAAACCGTTGCTGGGGGTCGGCGGCGCCATGGATCTTGCGAGCGGCGCAAAACAGCTGGTAGTGCTGATGACCCACCTCGACCGTGATGGTCAATCTAAGGTAGTAGCCGAGTGTAATTTGCCGCTTACCGTTGCCGGAGCGGTGACCACCTTGATCACTGATCTTGCAAAGTTTGATTTTGTCGGCGGGCAAATGCGACTGGTTAGTCTGATGCCCGGTACCACCTTAGCCGATGTGCGCGACGCCACTGCCGCGAACTATGTTCATGCACTGGCTGATTTGGAACACTAAGATGACAATGCATAGGGGATGATATGAGTACGTCGACGACCAATCCAATTCTGATTGTAGGCGCGGGACCAACAGGCATGATAATGGCGATTGAGCTGGCTCGACGTGGTGTGCCGTGCCGTTTGATCGATAAAAAAGAGGGCCCGACAGATACGTCTCGATCCTTTACGCTACACGCTAAAACTATGGAGATGTTCGAGCACATGGGGATTGCTCATCGTTTCCTGAGCAGTGGCATCAAAAGCAAGGGTTTCTCATTTAATTTCAAAGGTAAGGATGAACGTCCGAGCCTAGACTTCACCGGGATTGACAGTCCGTTCCCCTATATTTTAGTGTTCAATCAAAACGATACCGAGCGCGAACTGCGTGAGCACCTTGAGACCACTTACGGCATTGTGCCGCAGTGGCACACGGCGCTGAATAAAATTTCGGTCAGCGATGATGGAAGCTTTAATCTGGTTTTGTATAATGATCTAACCGGTAACAAAGAAACTCTGGATACCCCTTGGTTAGTGGGTTGTGATGGCATACACAGTTTTGTACGTAAATCACTGCGGTTGGACTTCGAAGGTGAAAATTACGATGGCATGGTGATGCAAATGATGGACGTTGCCCATGATAACTTTCAGGGCAGCGACGATTGGGTTCATTACTACATGTCGAAGGAGAACTTTCTGCTGATTACTCGGCTACCGAATGGTAATCATCGGGTGTTGATCAGCGAAATGGGTGAAACGGATGCGTCGGATTTGGCCCCCCGCGAGGCTTTTCAAAAATTGATTGATGGCCATATGGAGGGTACCCAGTTGGCTGAGCCTTCTTGGGCGACAAAGTGGACCATATGGAAACGTCTGGCTAAACAGTATCGGGCGGGGAACGCATTTTTGTGTGGTGATGCGGCGCATGTGCACTCGCCGTCCGGTGGCCAGGGCATGAACATCGGCATGCAGGATGCTTACAATTTGGGCTGGAAACTCGCTCTGGTGGCGAAAGGCACTGGTAGTCCAGAGTTGCTCGACAGCTACCATGTTGAGCGAAGACCCGTAGGCGACCAGGCGATACTCGGCACCGATGCCATGCATGACATCATTATGGCGCATGGTCATGGTATGGAAGATCGGTTGGCGCTAACCCAAGAGCCTAATTGGCACGATGATGCTGTGAGTCGAATTTCCGGTATGAGTTATACCTATCAAGATACTTATGATTTACCTGCGGGCTTGACATCGCTACCAGGTCCGCAGCCTGGTGAGCGGCTGCCAGATGTCAAACTGAGTGACGCTCACCGACTTTTTGATGTCTTACGGCATCCGCAGCTGACGCTGCTAATGATCGGCGATAAAGATGCCACTAATGAGGCGATAGACGTTGCCCGCCAGGTCGCTGCGCATAATGTGGAGGCCATCAAACCTGTTCTAGTTACCTCACAGCACCAAGAGGCAGATGCGGGTGGGGCAATTATTGAATCTGTACTCGACACAAATCACAGCTTAGAGGCGATGTTGGCTACGCGCGGGCAGCCGCAAACATTGCTGGTACGTCCAGATGGATACATTGCTTTTCGTTGTTTACTGACCGAACAATCATATCTGTTAGATTACGTGCAACGCTACTTCACAACGTTATCTGCGACAAAAGCAATATGACAGAGTACTTAGCCAACATCATAGTTAACGGTCAGGCTCGACCAGCTCGTAGTGGAGCAACCTTTGCGGTTAATAATCCGGCTCACCCTAGTGAGATCGTCGGCTACGCACCGCTGGCGAATGTAGATGATGTTCGCCAAGCCATAGATGCGGCTGCCTCTGCATTTATTGGTTGGTCCGCACTTTCTCCTTTCGAGCGTGCCGACTATCTGTTTCGTGTGAGCCAGCAACTCGGTACCGCGCAAGAAGATGTGCAGCAGCGAGCTCGGTTGTTTACCCGTGAACACGGAAAAACATTGCGCGAGACCGGTATGGAGTTAAGTCGTCTTGGAGACAGGTTTGCACTAGCTGCTGGCCAAGCTGAACAGTTGGCGACAGATGTGCATCTGAGTACGCCGCCGAACGATACGATCATCACCCGGCAGCCACGTGGTGTAGCGACTCTGATAGTCCCCTGGAATTGGCCGTTGTCCATTCTTGGCGCCAAATTGCCCCAAGCATTGATGGGAGGCAACACAGTGATTGTTAAATTGGCGGAACAATGTCCATTGGCCTCGCTGCAGACGCTTGAAATCGTTGCCCGGGTGCTGCCTCCGGGTGTGATGAATGTGATAGCGAGCCCGCCGAGTGAACTTGGTGATTTGCTGCTTACTGACCCGCGTATTCGAACCATCAATTTCACGGGTAGCATTGCTGTCGGCAAAGCGATTTTGAAAAAATCTGCCGACACACTTAAAACGGTAACGCTTGAGCTGGGAGGTAACGATGCTGCTCTGGTGCTTGATGATGCGGACCTAAACGAAGCGGCGATTGAAAGCCTGGTAATGGGTACGTTTTTAACCGCCGGTCAGATATGTATGGCAATTAAACGCCTATATGTACATCGGTCTCGTTATCGCGAGCTGCTGGAGAAATTCACTACAGCAGCGGACCAGTGGGTTGTGGGCGACGGGCTCGAAGCAGATGTCTCCATGGGCCCGCTCAACAACGAACAACAATACAAGAAAGTGTTGGCATTGATTGCAGATGCTCGTCGACGAGGCGCCACGGTGGCTGAAGTCGGGCAGATCAAAGACCAGGCCACCTACAATGAAGGCTATTTTCAACGACCTACGATTGTTACCAATATTGAACAGAATGCGCCGCTCGTATGGGATGAGCAGTTTGGACCGGTTGTTCCGATCATGCCGTTTGACACCGACGAAGAAGCAATTTTGTTAGCCAATGCTACTGAATTCGGACTGTGCTCGTCTGTCTGGACTACAGATTCAAAACGAGCCGAATCTGTTGCGCGCCGACTGCAAGCGGGGGTCACCTATCTCAATGGTCACGGGCCAACTGTGCAAGATCCTCGGGCACCGTTTGGTGGCGTTAAACAAAGCGGTATCGGACGTAATTTAGGCATTGAAGGTACATTGGGGTTCCTGGAACCGCACAGCATTTCTTCACCTTCAGGGTGGCTATTTTAGTTTAGTGGGATCAATAAGCGTCGATAATTAAGACCCGCCCCGGGTCACTCCAGTCCGAGAACCTGCGGGTGGTTGGAACTCCTGCGCCCGCTCCAGATGCAAGGATTTCCCAGTGCGTAAAGCGCTGATTACACATGTCGCTGATGATGTGGAAGAATGTATGTTTGATCGCAACAAATACTATTCACCGTACATCCCAAGTTTGATGACGTTTGGTATTGGTTAATCCGCTTTAGCAATGGCCGCCGTTCGGATGGCGATATCGGTTAAACCTACTGAAGGCGACAGAATCATTGCCACTTGTACAGATATGATTAGGCGAGAAGTACTCTTGCACTTGCGCCAAGATTAGGGTCTCTCTTGATCATATGAAAGAACCACACTGCAGGAACGTGTGGTTAGGAAAATTATGTTAAGCGTCCATTTTCGCCACGCGAGCAATCAACTCTTCGACCCGTGTGCTATATCCCCATTCGTTGTCGTACCAGCTAATCACTTTCAACATTCGTTTGTCTAAAATTTGGGTGAGAGCAGCATCGAAAATGCTTGAATGGCTGTTTCCAATGACATCTGTAGATACGATTGGATCTGTACAATAGAACAATATACCTTTCATCTTGCCTTGAGCTGCAATTT
>QIGT01000485.1 GCA_003230835.1 Gammaproteobacteria bacterium | reverse complement strand
CCCGCCAAGCGCCAATACCAACACGCCACTGGAGTAGCCGTCGGCCAGTTCTCGCGCCGCTGCCAACAGCTCAGCGTCGTGTACCGAAAGCTTGCCCTGCAACAGATCTGGAATGGCAAGAATTGAAATTGTAGAATCTTCAACAAGCGCAACAGGCTTCGCGGTGCTCGGTCTGCTTGAGGCAACGGTTCTACCCGTTCTTTTTCTTGGATTAACGCGACGTCTCATGGCTTTGTGTTAAAAATCTTTACACAACCGCAGAGAATCGTAAATGGCGCCGTGTAGGTTACGCCCCGCCACCGCATCACCGACACGAAACAACTGAAACATACCTTCTGGATTGACATTAATTATCTGTGGCTCACCAGCAATTAACGACTCTAGACTGATTTGTCCGTGATTGGACGAAAATGATTTGAGCTCGAAGTAGAGTTTATCCCGTGGCAACACACCGTTATCAGTAACAACCTGGTCCACAACACGCTCTTCTTCAGCATCCGTGTAACAATTGGTGAGTACCGCAACAAGTTTGTTATCTTCCGGGTAAATTTCGGTTAAACGCTGGTCAGGTGTTAGTACAACATCACGCTTGTACAACTCTCGACGATACAAGGCCGCTTTGGTTAGGCCGATATCCTGGCCGATGGCTTTATCTGGAGTTACAAGCTCAACCATGGCACCGCGATGCGCCATAAACTCCGCACAACTGGGCGCTTGATGGTCGCCATTGTCATCATACAAGAGTACTGTTTCAGCCGGCGACCTGGCCCCGGTGAGAATGTCCCAACTGCTAACAGCATGTTCCTGTCCCTTAAACCAGCCAAGGTGAGGCTCGCCACCCGTAGCAACAATAACGATTTCGGGAGCTTGCGCCATCACAACTCCTTTACCAACTTCTGTGCCTAGTTGTATGTCTACGCCGAGTTTTCTGACCTGAGCCTCCAACCACTGGGTAATATTGGCAAGTGCCTCGCGCCGCGGCGCTTTGGCAGCAACCAGCACCTACCCACCCATTTGGTTTTGACTTTCGAAAAGACTGACGTCATGGCCGCGTGAGGCGCATACCCGAGCAGCTTCCAACCCGGCAGGACCGGCACCAATCACCATTATTTTCTTAACCCTTGAACGCATTGGCACAATAACCTGGGGCATCGACCGCTCTCTGCCTGTTGCTGCATTGTGAATGCAGCGCGCCTGACCACGTACGTAAAATCTGTCAATACAATAGTTAGCGCCCACACAGGGGCGGATATCATCAGCTCGATTTTCCCTTAGTTTGGTAACGATGTGAGGATCAGCCATATGCGAACATGTCATGCCAACCATGTCTATATGGCCATCGGCAACCGCCTGTTCAGCGGTGTTCAGGTCGGTAATACGCCCTGCATGGAAAATAGGCACATTAACTTCCGCCTTGACGGCACTGGCAATATGCAGAAATGGTGCAACCGGGTAAGACATACCGGGTAAAACTGTCGGATGAGAAATATGGTTCTCCCCCTCCCCGGCAATAATACTCAGATAGTCAACAAGCCCCCGCTCAGCAACAGCACGGGCAATTGCAATACCTTCATCTGGGGTGATGCCACCGTTGCGTAGCTCATCAGCAGACATACGGAAACCGATGATAAATTCGGAGCTCACCCGATCTCTCATGGCGCTTAGAATTTCGAACAGAAAACGCATGCGATTATCTAAACTACCGCCGTACTTGTCCGTTCGAACGTTTACCAGCGGACTAAGGAACTGCTCCACAAGGTGGCTGAATGCGCCGCCAACTTCAACCCCCTGCATATCCCCCAACTCGCATCGGTGGGCTGCATCACCAAACCCTTTCACTACCCGAGAAATATCCCAGTCCTCCATTTCTTTTGGAAACGAATGATTTACCGGTTCTCTGATATGCGATGCCGAAAGCACCGGAAACCAATTATCCCGATCCCAAATAGCACGTCGCCCCATATGTCCAATTTGCGCAAAAACTGTGGCACCGTGCTGCCTGACGACCTTGGCTAGTCGTTGAAAATGGGGAATAATGTCGTCGCTACTGACATCCACGTGCCCGGCTTCTTTACCTGGCGAATCAGGCGTGACCGAAGAAGTACCAGCCACCATGGTCAAACCAATGCCCCCAATGGCTTTTTGTTCCTGATAGGCCAAATACTGTTCTTGTGGCAGACCATCCTGCACAAATCCAGACGAGTGCGCGGTACTCAGGATTCGATTTCTAATGGTAATATTTTTGATCGTGAGTGGAGAAAGTAAGGTTTCAAACATGGTCATAATCTAAATATCTTGCACCGTTAACGGCGTACAGTGCGCTGCAACCTACTCGGTAAATTCAATCAACACACCCATGCCGTGGGTAGGAGCAACCAAGACATTACCGGACTCTATTCGCTGAAACGGCACACCATTTGCCTGCAAAATATCTTCAAGCACGCCAATGGCCTTAACTCTTATCTCCATGGCTGCGACGTAAGGAAGGACTGATTCAACTTCGATGGTAGCTTGCGCATATCTATTGTTAAACGATAACAGCGTCAGCACGTTGACTCTGCCGTTCGGCGTGTTTGCAACGACATCACCATTGCTAATATCCACCTTCTCGCTTCCAAACAGTTTTTGGAAAAATTTGCCAAAATCACGTTCAGGTTGTTCTGCCAAGATGGTCACCGAATCAATACCTAGCGCACCATTAGCCTGTTGCTGCCACTCAGGAACCCATATGGCTTCGGCGACGTGTTGTTGCGAAAAGAATATTTGTACTCTAGGCGTATCCGGTTGCTGAATGCCACAGACACTCACCACAGCATTGATTTTGCGACCATCTGGTAACTCAACCTCTCGCTCAAACCCGGACACCTCGATTGTGTCGAAACCCTTATCAACAAACTCCTTATGATCAGCAACAGCGTCGTTAGATAGCAAAGCAAAATGGGAAATACCTTCACGCTCATCTAGAAGCCGCTTAATAAAAATTCCAATGCCAGCAATCTTATCTGGATCGGACACCCCAAGAATTTCGAGAAAGTTATTCTCGAACATAATCAGGTTGTTGGCCGTGCCAAAGGGGTGAAGCATTCGCGACGTCGACACAAAGCCCATCTTTCGATAGGCCTCTACAGCCTGGTCCATGTCGTGTGTTAAAACTACCAGGTGGTCAATACCGCGGCTATCAATAGGCATTTCTCAGGCTCCCACCTTGGCAGATTCTGTCATCACAAATACCAAATCAAACATCCACTGGCGCACTACGCAGTGGCGGCATATTCTGGATGGTTAGCGCCAAATTCTTCCTTAGATAGTTGGGCGGTGAGCTCAACTTCATGCGCAACATACATGGAAGGATCGTCTTCCAACAAGCCAATGTACTCTGCCATAAACGCTTGGTATTCAGGGCTAAGGTGCACTTTACTTGCTGCTTCCAGATCCTCAACTTCTATGATCGCCACTATGTTATAGCGCATGTCTTGCGGCTTGTTTGCAGCCGGATTATCTGCCCTGTGATCCGTTCGGTAGACATCATAACGTTTAATACCAGACAGGTTTCTGACAAACCAAAGTTTGCGTTGTTGCAGAAATTCTTCGTATAGGTCTTCTTTACCAGGTTGCGTACTATGTGCTGTAACAAGAAATGGCATGGTGATCTTCTCCAATCATCGATGAGTAAAAGTAGGTTCCAACGTGTCTCACAACGCCAATTATCGCGCCCTCGCATTTGAACGCTATCCGCAAAAGAAGCGAAACAATCTCTGCAGGAACTAAGCCAACATCATGGAACGTCCCTTCCCTCCCCAAAACCTAATACCCAAAACTCATCGCTGGGTGTCCCATACCTAACTAACGCCAACTGTAAGTCTTTTTCATGGGCGTCAACTTCTTCATCGTTGTGTCCACCGAAGGTACCAAAATGCATGCCTACGCTTTGCCTGACATTCAGATAGCGGTGCAACTTTACTGCATCATCCGGGTTTAAATGCTGGGTTTGCATCATCCATCGAGGCTCATAGTGCCCAATAGGAAGTATGGCCAGCCGAAACTTAGGATACCTGTCCCTAATTGAGGCTAGAAATTTTCCATAGGCAGTATCACCGGCAAAATAGACGTTACCGCTGGCTGACTGAATAACAAAACTACCCCAAAGCGTCTTATTCCGATCGAACAGACCCCGTGCAGACCCATGTCTTGCCGGTACAAAGACAATCTTAAGCTTGTCAGGCAATACACTATGCTCTTGCCACCAATTCATCTCTATCACGTTGCTGAAGCCCTTTTTTCGAAGGAGATCTCCAACGCCTAATCCAACCAGTATGTACGGGCTGTGGTGCCGCATGATCTGCTCAAGGCTGGCAATATCTAAATGATCGTAGTGGTTGTGACTGATCAGAATAATGTCGATGCGCGGTAAGTCTGCTATTTTGACACCAGCGGCGCGCACACGCTTCGGGCCGGCCCAGGTCACCGGGCTCGAACGCTCTGACCAAATCGGGTCGGTTAACAAGTTGACACCATCCATCTGTATCAACATGGTGGCGTGGTTAATATGCGTGATGCGCAAGGCACCCGGCTCGACATCTGCGGGCGGTGGCGGTTGTGGAGGATCTTCAATCCAGTCCGGCCAGACTGCTGGATCCGCTGTCAGCATCCACTTCAGGGTGTCTCGAAAAGTGTAGTCCTTTTCGTCGTGAAAGAATCGTTTCCCATCAAAATGATCCGCCTGCTCGCCAACATAAGCAGCGTCGCAACCGACAAGGCTAAACACGATCACAATCAGCGCAGCTTGAAATGTCCAACAACGTGGAGTGCTAGATTGAACAGGTGTGCAGCTTTTGTTGATGGTTAACATGAAAGGATAAGATCTGCTGCTTTTTCCCCAATCATCATACAGGCAGCATTGGTATTACCGCTTGGCAGGCAAGGCATAATGGACGCATCAGCGACGCGCAAACCCTTTATGCCTCGAACGTAAAGTTGTTCATCAACAACAGCCATCACATCACTACCCATTTTACAGGTGCCAACTGGATGATATTCGGATACAGCAGTGTGACGAACAAAGCTTTCCCAGTCAGCATCGTCTTGAACGCCCACACCCGGACCAAGCTCCGACACAACATAAGGCGCAAAAGCATCTGTTGAAAGTAACCGGCGGGCCAACTTGCCGCCGGTTATCAGTGTTTCTACATCGTAAGGGTCACTCAACATATTGGGAGAAATGATCGGCGCACAATACGGATCTGAGTTGTCCAGCGTAACGGTTCCCCGGCTTCGCGGTCGACAAACATTGGCTAAAATGGTCATTGTCGATTGATCGTTGAGTTCAAATCCGTTGGCGGTCATCTCACCACCAAACGGACCAAAATGTAGCTGAACGTCCGGGTATAACTCACTATCATGGGTCCTGACAAAAGCGACAGCCTGATGGGCTGCAAGCATATAGCCCTGTCTTGACACTAGCCAGTTCAGTCCACTCTTAAACATACCCCATGGGTTCATTGTGGTATTAAGTGTATCCACCCGCACCTGTGCTGATATTGAAACCGCCGGATGGTCTTGTAGTGCCTGGCCAACCCCGGGGATATCGTGAACCAACGCCACCCCTTTAGCGCAAATATGCTCCGCCGGACCGATGCCTGACAACATCAGAATGTGAGGCGAATTGATTGCGCCTGCAGACAAGACAACCTCGTGTTTTACCCGCTCAGATTGCTGTTTACCCTTAACGGTAAATTCGACGCCCACAACCCTCTTGTCTGCAAATAGAAGGCAGGTGACGTGGGCATGAGTTACCACCTTGAGATTTTTTCTTTGCGCAGCGGGTTTAAGAAAAGCCTGGGAGGCGCTATGACGACGCCCTTTCTTTTGATTAACTTGCGCAATACTCGCGCCTTCCTGTTCTGCACCGTTATAATCAGGGTTTTCTGGAATACCTTGCTGCGCACACGCCTGGATAAAGGCAAGAGAAAGCTCATGTGGAGCGCGGAGAAATTCAACACTCATCGGACCTTCACCACCATAATAATCCGACGGCGCCAGGGTATTGTTCTCAGTTTTTCGAAAATAGGGTAACACCTCATCAAAGCCCCAACCGGCGTTACCAAGCTGTGCCCAATGGTCATAGTCACCACGATTTCCCCGAACATGGAACATGCCATTGATTGAACTGCTACCACCCAACAGTTTGCCACGCGGGCAAGATTCGCGACGCCCGTGGCGATGCGGATCAGCAAGCGTCTCATAACACCAATCACGCTTGGGATTACCCAGGCTTGCAACGGTTCCAAGCACTGGGATCTGGAAAAGTGGCCCGGCATCAGATCCACCAGCTTCGAGTAACAACACTTTGTTTTGCGGATTTTTAGAGAGCCGGTTAGCTAATACACATCCGCTAGATCCTGCACCCACTATGATGTAGTCCCATTCCACAATTATTCCTACAATTGACCTTTTACAGACCGCTCATCAAGGGCTGACCGAATCTGCGAATGTTCGTGCTGATTAAGGTTGAATCGCGATAGGACCAATGCGCCCAGGGTGTAACAAACAAGCGGAAACAATCCAATCATTGCTAACATGGCAAACTTAACAGTTTCTGTCTGTTCAACTCGTGGCGCAAATTCTGTTACTTGTAAGACATACCCAACCATCAACACAGTGATACCACCAGCAGCCTTCACCAGGAAATTCCACGCTGCAAAATAGGAACCTTCTTTACGCTCGCCGGTTAAGTATTCATCGTAATCAATGACATCACTCTGCAACGATGGACTTACGGTTCCCCCACAACCTGCTGCCGAACCTGTGAGCACAGCGACGACAATAAAGTGTGTAATGGCCCCCTCTTGCAGAAAAAATAAACTGCCGTAGGACAAACCACTTAAAACCATGGAAAAAACCCACAGGTTGCGCTTTCCAAATCGATGCGACAAGCTGACCCATAGTGGAATAGAAATCAGCGAAAATACCAGCCACACCAGTAAAACAAGAGGCCCAAACTCCGGCAAAAGAATGACATATTCGGTCACATAGAAGGTCAACACACCGGTTATCGACAAGCCAAAGTTCTCAATAAATGTCGCAATGAGCACCGGGCGCGCATGCTTATTTTTAATAACATCTCGATAGGAGTGTAAAGGGTGTTTTGAGCCTCTATGTTGATGATCTTGAGGTTCACGCAGACGATAGGCGGCAAAGACAATCAGCAACCCTGTTGCCACCGCAGCAACAAGTGCTAACTGCGTAGCCAGTTCTCTTATCGCCTTATCACCTAATGGTTCGATATCAATTAAGGCAGCCATTGCCATTAGACCGAGGAGATACCCCGCCGTCAACGCAACATAGCGACCCCCAAATATCCGGCTTCTGTCATGGTAGTTGTCTGTGAGTTCAGCACCTAACGACATATGTGGAACAACAAAAAGCGACATAGCAGTATAAAAGGCGAATACCGAAATCCCAACCCAGATGTATAGTGTAACGCCACTCAATGCCTCAGGTGGGGAGAACGCCATAAAGAAAGCAATCCCAAGAGGAATTGCACTAGCGATCATCCACGGACGCCGCCGACCTAACGAATGATTGGTTCTGTCGCTCATATATCCAACAAGGGGATCAATGACTGAATCCCAGAGTCTCGACAAACCAAAAATTGTACCCATAATAGCTGGCGCGATATAAAGTACATCAGTAGAGAACTTCATAAAGTACATGCCAAACAGCATAAACATGAAGCCAAATCCGATAGCGGGAATATTGTATAAAACCAGCGTACCCACTGATATTTCTGGTTTAGCCTCACTCATATGCCGACCAGTCGCAATTGAATCGCAATTCGCGCAGGCCCCACGACATCGTCGCGAGTCGAGTTATCATGGAACATAGGATGCTTGTATCAAACGTGGAGCCTCTATTTTTATGCCTGTATCGTCCCAAGGATGGTAACCGTGAGGGTCTACGCCGAAAATCGCTGGCAGAACGGAATTGGTCACCAACTGAATTTTGGCATTCAGATTAGGGAGTGAGCCGCGCGGGAAACCTGACCAGAGGTGCCAAGGAGTCACAAAGAAGTGTTCGGCCGCCGATTAAATGTGTTCTGCAAACGATTTTGAGTACCGCTTTTTCAACCTATCATTAAGTAAACGTTGAACAAAGTGTTGCAAATTAAAGAGGAAAATATTGTGGCCGTGTATAAAGAAAAAATTGAGGTTTATGGGCGGGAGGGTTGTCCCGGATCACATAGTGTTCGATTGGTCTTACAGGAGAAGAACATCGAACATACATTTACCACCATCTTACCGACGGCTAAACCTGAATGGATCAATGAGGTGTCTCCTCCGGGCAAGCTGCCGATAGTTCGCCATGGCGCAATATGTATTCACACGGACAAGATTATCAATGAATATTTTGACAGCCTGTTTCCGTTACCAAGACTGGTCCCGGCTGATCCCGAACGCCGGGCTCAGATGCATTTGTGGTTGGACTATTGTGAAACCAAATTGTTGCCGAAGGCAGTCCCGCTTTTTTTCCCTGATAATAGAGGCAAACATGAAAAAGCGTTGGCTGACCTGGAAAAGCTGTTTATATTTCTAGAGAAGGAGTCACTGGGTAGACTGAGCGGCGAAGGTCCTTATTGGCTAGGAGCTGAAATGAGTCTTGTTGATATTGGTTTTTTCACGGTAGTGGGACGAGTGAAACCTCTCGAAGCACAGTATGGGCGTATCGTGCCGGAATCATGTACACGGCTGGAGAATTGGTATCAGGTCATGGCTCAGCGGAAGTCCGTACAATCACTAGCCTCTGCCTATACATGACACGATATCCGGGGTACGGAAAAATTTTTGGAGGTGACAATGCGAGCTGCTGTTGTTTATGAACATGGTCCACTGAACCAAATCATACTTGAAGAAAACTATCCCGACCCAGAACCTCAACAAGGTTGGGTACGTCTGCGCATTCGTGCCTGCTCCCTCAACTACCACGACATCTTCAGCCGCCGCGGAATGGACGGTATCAAGCTGACCTTACCCTTGATCATCGGATCAGATATTGCTGGAGAAATTGAAACCATCGGCGATGGTGTCTCAGGCTGGTCGTTGGGTGATCGTGTACTGGTAGATCCTTTTCCTATCAGTGATGCAGGTATGATCGGTGAGAGTTTCGACGGCGGCCGGGCAGAATATTGCTTGGCCCACGCTTCTCAATTGGTGCCGATTCCGGATTCCGTATCGTGGGAAATTGCTGCTTCGATCCCACTGGCATACGCTACCGCTCATCGAATGATGATCACCCGTGGAAACGTACAGCCCGGCGAGACTGTGCTGATCCTTGGTGCTTCGGGAGGTGTTGGAACAGCTTGTGTATTGTTAGCGAAGATGGCGGGTGCCTCGGTCATCGCCTGTGCCAGTAGCCAAGACAAACTGGACAGACTGAACAGCCTGGGCGCCGACCAAGGGATCAATTATTTCGATCAGGATATGCGCGAGGCAGTCTGGGAGATTGTCGGGAAGCCGCGTATCACCGGCACTGGAGGCGTGGACCTCGTCATAAACAGTACCGGCGGTGGTACCTGGATCGACTCCATTCGATGCATGAAGTTGGGGGCACGGCTGGTAACCTGTGGTGCCACAGCCGGTTTTGATGAGCGGGTGGACCTACGTTACATCTGGACCTACGAGCATAATCTGATGGGTTCCAACGGCTGGCGCCGAAGCGACATCAGCACCCTGCTGGCTTATGCAGAGAATGGAACCCTTACGCCGGTCATCGATAGAATCATGCCCCTCGACGATATTCTGGAAGCGGAACGGATGATGGAAGATCGGGAAATATTCGGCAAGATTGTCGTTACACCTTGACTACGAATCTGGGTCTGACAGTGCGCGACGAGGCAACCTCATCAGATGGGCTAGCCCTCGTTGATCTGCTGGACGTTACGCAGCCCCGCGAGTACAGCTACGCCGAATTATACAGGATGGCCGACTCCGTGGCTGTATTCATCACACAACAAGGGATCGGCCGGGGACAGCGAGTTGGCATCCTCGGGGCAAATTCAGCGTACTTTGTTACCGCGTTGCTGGGCATCATGCGAACCGGCGTGGTCGCTGTGCCGATTAATTTCAAATTCCCTGATGAAACAATCAATTTCATCTGCAAAGATGCAGAGCTTGTCCTGGTATTTTGTGACAACGATCAGGCTCCGCGATTAACACCTGATATCCCAACGATCGGATTGGATGGCAGCACGTTTGCTGGTTTTACATCAGCAGAAGGTTATGACCTGTTGCAACCCTCAGACAATGAACCAGCATTGGTACTCTATACGTCAGGGTCTACAGGGCAACCAAAAGGCGTCCTGCTCTCCCACGCCAGCCAGCGCTCGATGATTGATGCCCTTGGAACACGAGTTGCCAATCTCTCTGGCATAGTCGCCGCACCGCTGTATCACATGAACGGGTTGCTGTATTCGTTTATGTTATTCGATCAGCGCGGCACAGTTGTGCTTATGCCACGTTTCGACCCGGTCCTGTATTTGCAGGCGATTGATAAATATGGCATAAATTTGGTATCCGGCGTACCCACCATGTTGTCGTTGATGGCTCGGCAACAGCCGCTCATCGCCCAGCTCAATTTGGAAACCGTACTCAGCGTGCAGGTAGGTTCCGCGCCGCTTTCGGAGACCGTGGTTGGTCAGGCGAGAGAGATGTTTCCTAATGCCCGCATCGGTAATGGGTATGGCACCACAGAAGCCGGCGCCGGTATGTTTGGCGATCATCCTGAAGGAATACCGACGCCTATCATGTCTTTGGGCTACCCGGCCGCCCATGTGAAGGTGCGCCTTAAGGGAGGCAGAGACGATGAAGGTGTTTTAATCGTAAAGAGTCCAGCCGCCATGAACAGGTATATAAATCTGCCGGAGAAGACTGCGGAGAAAATGACTGCAGAAGGTTGGATCGACACCGGCGACATCATGCGCCGCGATGAACAGGGTTTCTACTATTTCGTCGGGAGAAATGACGACATGTTTGTGTGCAACGGTGAGAATATTTACCCCGGTCAGGTAGAGCGTCTACTGGAACGCGACCCCCGAGTTGCGGAGGCTTGTGTGGTCGCGCGCAGTGATGAAACCAGGGGGCATATCCCGGTTGCGTTCATCGTCAAGTCTCTGGGGTCAAATCTGAATCCTGATATCGTCAAGCAGATCGCTCTTTCGGGAGCGCCACCCTACATGCATCCACGACTGGTGATATTTCTGGATGAGATGCCCCTGGCCGGGACTAACAAAATCGACAGGAAGCTACTGCAAGATAAAGCCGCTAGAACGACTTGAAGAGAAAATTAATGTCCGGACCGACACGAGAAGAACTAAACGAATTCTTTAGCAATTCACCATTTATCAGCGCCTCAGGAATGGAAATTATTAGCATCGATCCTGAAGCTGAAACGTTGTCGGTGTCCATGCCCCTGAAACCAGAATTCGAACGATTCGCTGGCAGTGGACAATTCCATGGTGGCCCAATCGCTGCACTGATCGATACAGCAGGATGTTTTGCACTTATTATGTTACTCGGTCGTGGCGTCCCGACGATTAACTTTCGCACGGACTATCTGCGCCCAGCCATCAACACGAGCTTACGGGCTGAAGCCAGGGTTCGTCGGGTTGGGCGAACTGTTGGTGTCGTCGATATAGATGTCTTCAACGATGCAGGCGCATTAGTAGCTGTTGGAAGAGGGGCTTTCGGAACCAAATAATCTAGAGCCTGCTGTACCTACCCTCACAGCGAGAGACTGCGCCAGGTTCGAGCTCTCTTCCAAAGGTAAACGTAGATGAGGGCATTAAAAATCAGCAACACTGTACCCAGCACCCATTGCACCTGTTGGGTCAGCCCCGCTGGATAGATTACCGGGATCAAATAGTTTTCGATAAAGCCGCCTGAGTAGCCCTCTAAACCTGCACGATTGCGCAAATAAATCTCGAATGGCGTCAACGGGCAAATCAGTCCTAACATCTGTGTTGTCACTCCCCAGCAAAGCGCCGGAACATGCAGCCAGACAATTTTCGACCACAACAAGACCAGCAGCCCACCAAATATGACAAAGAGGATGAAGGTAAAGTGGATCAGGACAACGAGATCTGCTAGAAAACTATACATGCCTTGACTTGAAGTTAGCCTCGCGGTTTTTGAACAGTTGCCGCAGGATGGAGCGGTGGCAGCGCGATTCGTCTTCGCAATAACATCCCACAGAAAGATTAGTTTGGTCTATGTGGAAACCGAGTCTAGATCAAGAAATGGGTTGAGCACCTCAACACTGCCATACCACTGCCCATGATTCAAATCCTCACTATACAACCTTGAAGCACTTACGCTTTGCGCAGCAGCAACAATCGCACCGTCCCAATACGAAGTCTGGTAGCGTACTGACGTTTCTATCGCAATTTTCACCAGACTGGCCTCGATGGCCACACAGGGAAAAACTTCCAATACTTCAATCCAGGTCAAAGCCTGCGCCGGGGTGAGTGGTTCGGCGAGTTTGCGGGTAACTGTGACATAGAATTCCTGGAGAACCTGAGCCGATATTGCAAAATCTTCTGTTTCAATAATTTCCACTGCCTTTTGGCGTTTTGCTTGCGCCGGGTCATCACTGGTTACTGCATAAACTAGGATATTGGTGTCGAGGAAAACATCAACGCTCATGTAGATCTTCTCTGCGCCAACTTCCGATCCCTCGTTTGGCAGTACTATTTTCGCTGAGATTTCGAATAGTTGTACGCGCCTGCCTTGCTCTGTCCTCTCGCCGGGCAATATCGGCCAGAAATTCTCGGACCAGACCGTTTACTGAACGATTTTGCTCGGCTGAGTATCGTCTGACAATGGCAAGAACCTCTTCATCGACGGCTAAAGTAATGTTTTTCATGGAACACAGTATATGTGTAACTGTGTCATTGCTCAATCCACTGTTCTGCTACTCACGGGATTGATTTAGCGGCAACTGGGAGGATACGATAGTCAACTATATACTATATTGTCTTTGAATTAACCAGTTCGTGTCCAAAATACTAGAATTTGGAGACTAAGGTGACGTCGAGTATCAATCACCACTACACAACCTGTTAAACAGCGCAGCGGCGTGGCGAAAGCAAAATCGTGGTAATAAAAAAAAGGTAGGTCCCCCCGGCGGAGGCCGACGGCTGGAGCGTACGTACTGGTGCTGTTTGTTGAACGAAGCCGCTACGCGGCAGGTTGTAGGCATCTTGATTCTCCAATAATAATCCCTCTATGCACCCTGTCCGGGGTGTTAACCATAGAGGAACTATTAAATGAACAAAGCACAACAAAACAAAGCACAACAAACCCACTTCGATTCACTGTACCAACAACATGTTAACGCTTTGATACGACAAGGCAAGAGTAAAGTGACCGTTGATTCATACGCCCGCGCAGTGCGACGAATCAACACATACTTTGATCAATGCCCTGACCAACTCTCGCAGGATGATCTCAAAGATTACTTCACCAGCCTGATTAAAACCCACTCTTGGAGTACCGTAAAAATTGACCGTAACGGTCTGCAGTTCTTCTACAAACACGTCTTAGGTAAAGAGTGGGTCTGGGTCAATATTGTTAAGCCACC
>QIGT01000514.1 GCA_003230835.1 Gammaproteobacteria bacterium | reverse complement strand
GATTTCTGAGGCCCGCAGCCCATCTACGGTGGGATAATCGCGACGCGTCACTCCAACTTGGCTTGCATCAAGCACAAACAAAGATACGCCTTTTTGGTCTCGCTGCTTGCCACTGGTGCGTGCAGACACCACCAACAGATCTGCTGCTGGACCATTCAGCACAACTGCTTTGTAGCCATTGAGTAGGTAGCCATCACCTTCTGCCTTTGCTGTGGTGACCAGGTCGGCAAGGTTAAACCGACCCTGAGGTTCCACATAGGCTAGCGCTGCTTGTTTGGAACCATCAATGATACCCGGCAGATACTTGGCTTTTTGCTCTGTCGAGCCACCATGATTGATCACACCCCCAGCTAACACCACCGTGGCAAGATAGGGCTCTACCACCAATGCCTTGCCAAAATTTTCCAACATCAACATACTTTCAACAGCACCACCGCCAAACCCACCATTGGCTTCGTCAAAGGGCACCCCCAACCAACCAAGCTCCGCAAACGTGTTCCAGTTGTCTTGACTGAACCCTAGTTCAGACTTCACAGCTTTTTGGCGGTCATCAAACGAATAATCGTTTTGCATATAACGCGCCACGCTATCTTCAAGTAGCGTTTGTTCTTGTGTAAATGAAAAATCCATCAATAACCCCTTGGCCAATTTCTACGGCAATAAAATGTCTACAGCTTAAGTATCCGTGCTAGCTGATCTTGTAAATCCAGTGAAGTATCCATATAAGCAGACTTCGTCAGCTGGGCTAACCTACCGCGCGATGCAGCCTGTGCACCTTTTACGCGCTCTGGTCCGATCTCACTTTCGTTGTGAGACATGATTTCGTCTGGATACGGTAGCGCATAATACCCGAAACTCTCCACCAGTAGCGTACCCATTTTTTCTTCCAGCTGTGAGGCACGAATTCGCAGCAAGGTCAGTGGGAAAGGCACTGGTAGACTGCGCGCAAGCGCATCGGCAAAACGTGTTTCCAACGCTTCCAGACCCACCAACTCGATTTCAGCCTCAGTAACCCGACGCTGTAACCCATCCTCTTCTGTGAGCCCGCGCATCTGCTGTTGCAACAATTCCAGTTGTGCGGCAACTACCCCGCTTCGACCCAGAACCCCAAATAAGTGAGTATCCATCAACGCGGCATGTTGCACTCCATCACCGACGGGACCAATAATACAATTAGGTGCCAGGTGCACGTGCTCGAACTCAACACGATAGACGCTTTCTCCATCTATATTTTGTTGACGATGACGAGTTAGCCCAGGGCTAGCCATGTCTACGATGACAAATGCGAAACGTGGTTCAGGTTTATCACTTGGCATACGACCCTCAAGGCACACCAAACAACACATTTTGTCAGCGTACTGGGCACCGAATACCGCAACCTTACAACCGTTTAGGTGCCAACTTTCTCCATCGTGAGCCACCGTAGTCGAAAATAACGTCAAATCAGTACCCACCATGGGCTCGACATAACCTACACACCATTGCAGCTCGAAGGTTCTTATATCCGCCAAGTACTCATCTTGCTGTGCTTGGGTCCCCCATTGAATCAACAAAGGACCTATACGCGCGACAGCATCAGGTTCTGTGTAGCCAGGCATCGCGTGTGCACAGGTTCGATACCACAGATACTTTTGTGTGGGCGTCCAATCAGGTCCGCCATACTGTTTGGGCCAACTGGGCACAGACCAACCATACTCTATCAACGCGGCTTGCCATCGTTGTTGCACCGCGTGGGTGTGCCAACGTTCGTCCACCTTGCAGCCATGGCGCTGCACGAACATCGATACCTGGCGTTCAAAAGCTTGGTCTGTAGCGCTCAATGTTGGCTTCACTCGGATACTTCGTCAGCATGGAGGTAAAATTTTACCACGTAGAAAATTAATTCAGAGACAGGCACCATGTTCTTTTGCAACCAGTGGCATAGCTACTGAATACTTATTGGGGATCGAAATGACTTACAACACAATTATCTATGCGGTTGAGGATGGCATTCTTACCATCACGCTCAACCGTCCCGAAGCTTTGAACGCGTTCAATCGGGAAATGCTTAGCGAGATGTTAGATGCCTGCGATCGCGCCGATGCAGACGATGAGGTGAGAGCCATTATCGTTACTGGTGCAGGTCGAGGTTTCTGCGCCGGCGCTGATTTGTCCTCGGGCAGTAAAACCTTTGATGCAGATCAGCGCAGTGATCGTCAAAGCGGCTTACGGCCAGACGGCGGCGGTCTTTTAACCCTGCGCATCTACGAATTGAAGAAACCCATCATAGCCGCAATAAACGGCGCTGCGGTGGGTGTTGGCATCACTATGACCTTACCCATGGACATTCGCCTGGCAGCAGACGTGGCGAAATTCGGTTTCGTATTCGCGCGCAGGGGTATCGTTCCCGAAGCATGCTCCAGTTATTTCTTACCTCGCGTTGTGGGTATCAGCCAAGCCCTAGAGTGGTGCTATTCCGGCAAAGTATTTTCCGCAGAGGAAGCTTTAGCTGGTGGCTTGGTCAAGAGCCTGCACGAAAAAGACGCGTTATTGGCCGAGGCGCGCCGAATAGCGGAAGAAATAAGAGACAATACGTCGCCGATATCTGTCACACTAATCAGGCACATGATGTGGAAAATGCTAGGCGCAGATCACCCTATGGAAGCACACAAGATAGACTCACGTGGAATTTACCACCGCGGTCGGTCAGCGGATGCTAAAGAAGGCATAGACTCTTTTCTCGAAAAGCGCCCAGCAATATTTACCGACAAAGTCTCTGCAGAAATGCCGGAATATTTTCCTTGGTGGCAACAGCGAGACTTTTCATAAGCCCGTCGCGAATCGACGCCACCATATCTTGAACCGCGCATCTTGAATCGCGCTACTAGAACCGCACATCACATAAGGAAGCTAAATGTCAGTACCTGAAATAGCGCAGAAATCACCTTACCCAGTGGAAGTTATCGAAGGTAAAAAATACTTTTGGTGTGCCTGTGGCAAGAGTGCACGGCAGCCGTTTTGTGATGGCGCACATGAAGGCAGTGACTTCACGCCGCTGTCTTATACGGCCACCACAGACAAAACTCTGTTTTTTTGTGGCTGCAAGCACACGGCGGGGGCGCCATTGTGCGATGGCTCTCACAACGCGCTAGACTGAACCTAACGATGATATTACGCCGGTGGTTGCGCAAAAGTAACCGACTTACCCACGCAGACCCTAAAATCAGGCTCACAGCCCTAGCCCAGATTGATACGAGCGACCCGCAACAACAATCCAGCTTATTAGCCGTGCTTCGAGATGACGCTGACGACATCGTCCGCAAGGCTGCATTGCAAAAGGTAACCGATTTAGAAGCCGTACGGGCATGTCTGCAAGATGATGCGCTCAAAGCAGCGGCCCAAACACGTCTAGTCGCACTCTTACGAGACGCGCAAGCGAGCGGCCAACACCCTGCACCCCTGCCCCAAGACATGTTCGAGGTGTGGTTAAAACATGCAAATGGTGCCGATGTGGCTCAACTTCTGCCCCAGGCGGTCAATGCGACACAGTTGGCTGAATTGGCCATTCGCTGCAAAGACCAGAGGGAGCAAATTCTTGACCATCCATTGTTAAAAAAAGAAGCAGACCTGCAAACTTTAGAGCGAATTTCCAGAGGTCGCGACAAATTTTGTAATCGACACGCTCGCGATCGATTAGAAACCATGAAACAGTGCCAGGCTCAGTGTGTCGAAAAAATCGCTCGTCTGAGCGAACTAGACACCGCTATAACAAAAGCACTAAAGACCCATCCCGCCGACCATGACTCTCAGCTTCGACACACACACAAATTGTTGAAGCTGAAAACTATGCGCAACCAACACGCAAGCGAGGCAAATACATTGCTTGAATCGGTGCGCTGCGCAGGCGGTGAGACTGGCAACCTGAGCATACCTACGAGCCCACTGGACAATATCGCCATAGATGACACACCCAAAGAAGATCCATTTCTGGTATTGGTAGACGCACTTGAACAATTCAGCGCAAGCTTAACCGTCGCTCCTTCTTCCGATGAAAATTTCAAAGCTATCGCCCAAACTCGAGAACACATTACTAGCCAGTGGTTGGGCTTAGCGGACTCACAATCGCCTACATCTGTTCAACACCAAACGTTTGAAAGAGTATCGCGCAGCTATCAAAATTGGCTGGGGGCAGCGCAACGGTTAAACGTGTTCAGTACAGAAGAACTGTCTGCACCTTCGCCTCTTTCGGACGAAGACGAGGCAAATTCTGCCCGCGCACTTAAGACGCGCCAGGACTGGCAGCGTCGCTGGCGGCAGCGGATCAAAAAACTGGCTTGGCCTGATCATCTGCAAGCGCCTGGGATACTTACCGACGTACAAAGGCAACTTGCGCAAATGGATGTCGAAATTGCCTCCCTGCAAACCTCTATCAGCAATTCCACACAGGCGCTCGAGGCAGAAATTACTAGGTTGTCTGCGACCTTAGAGGAACAACAATATAACCAGTCCTTGGCACACATGAAACGTGTACGCGCCTTGATTAAGCAAACCCCGTCAGTAGATCACGAGACGCAGCGCGCCATCGCCATGTTGAGTAGCCGCTTGAACGAACTACGTGATTGGCAAAAATTCGCCACCCAGCCAAAACGAATACAACTCATCGCCGCACTGGAAAAACTAACCCAACAACAACTCGAACCCGTAATCCTGGCTGACCATATTCGCGCCATAAGAGATCAGTGGGGCCAATTAGGCCATCCAAACAGCAGTGAAGAACGCGATCAGCAAGTTGCATTCGACACCCTAGCAGAACAAACCTTCGCCCCCTGCAAGGCCTACTACAAAGATCAGGCAGCAATTCGCGCTGCAAACCTAGAAGCGAGAAAAGAACTAAGCACTCAACTGGCTGCGTACCTAGACTCTGTTGAATGGCAAGATACGGACCTCAAAGCAGCAGAAAAAATACTCCGCACCGCACGGGATGAATGGCGCAAATTCCACCCCTGTGATCGGCAAGGGCTCAAACCAGTTCAGCAACAATTCGATAGCTTGCAAGAAACTTTACACGGCCAACTCAAAACAAGATGGGAAAAGAATGCAGCAGCAAAGGGTGACATTGTACGAAGGGCTAGTGCACTACTAACCAGCGAGGTCGATATTGTAGCCCGCATCAACGAAGCCAAAAGCTTACAACAAGAATGGCAACGCATAGGACCGGTTCCACGCAGTGCAGATCAACGCCTTTGGAAGGAATTTCGTAAGGCGTGTGACGAGGTCTTCGCAAGTCGAGATGCAGACACTAAAGCCAAAAAAGAAGCCCATACTCAGCAGCTAAAAACACTCGAACAAGCAGTACTTGATTTCGGCAACAAAACCCAACTTGCCATAGAGCAGAACACCACAACCGCGAAAGAATTGAATAGCCTTTTAGCAGACATCCGCACCTTACCCTACGAGCTACGAGTGCCAGCCGATCTAACCCGCGACATTGCCAATATTGAAAAGCGTTATCGCACTGGGCTCGCCTCGCATAAGCAACGCCAGCAAGCGCAACACATCATCGATCTTGCAAATTGGGATCAACAGGTTAGCTCGGCTGAGCAATCAGGCACGACTATTACGGCACCACATCCATGGTTCGAACTTCGCATTGCAGCCAAGAGTGAACCTGAAGATTGGCATAATCTCACTATCGAGGCAGAGGTAGTGGCCGATTTGCCGAGCCCAGCAGAAGATCAAAACGCACGCATGGCACTAAAAATTCAGATGATAAACGCCGGCATAAGAAACCCTGCCGAGCAAGATCCAACCGCACTTTTACAGCGTTGGTGCACGGCAGGACCCAAAGATGAGGTCGCCGATGCACTGCGATCACGATTTTTTGCTGCCATACGCAAGCAATTCGAACAATCAAAAAAGGACCCTTACACCAAGTAGACACTCACCTTCGCGCCACCAAGCTCGCTGTCGCTGATCTCTAGACGACCGTCGTACAATTGTACTAACTCATTAACCACTGCCAAGCCAATGCCCTGACCTGACTCAAGCTCATCCAAACGATGGCCGCGATCTAACACATCTTCACGCAGCTCTTTCGGAATGCCACGGCCATCGTCTTCAATCATGACGCAAGGCACTTTTGAATATTGCTCGTTTTGCGCCCAACAAATTTCAACACGTACTTTTTTGTGCGTGTATTTAAACGCGTTCTCCAACAAGTTACCCAGTATTTCAAGCATGTCTCGCTCATCACCGCGAGCCACCACCTGTTTATCAAGCTCACAATCGACTTGAATACCTCTGTCTACATAGGCTCTATTCAAAGCTCTTAACAAACGTTCGGCCACATCTGCTAACACCACTGACTTGCCCACAGTTGCAGGCCCGCTGGCAGAGGCTTTGCTCAATTGGTGGGTGACAGTGGTCTCCATTCTGTGCAGCTGCTCACCCAGCAACACTTTATCTGGAGTGACCTCTAGCAGTGAATTCCTAACCACCGCAAGCGGCGTTTTCAAACTGTGGGCGAGATCTTCCAACGCATTTCGATAGCGACTGCGGCTACGTTTTTCATGCTCAACGAATTTTTCTAAATTTTCAGCAAGCCCTTGTAGTTCCCGTGGGTAACCACCACTCAACGCCTCGCGTTCGCCAGACTCTAAAGCTTGCACTTCCTGCGCCATTGATCGCAGAGGCGAAAGGCCCCAACGCAGCGCAAACAGTTGTGCCAATATGAACACTAAAGTGCCTGCACCCAATCCTAGCCCTAGGCTACGACGAAATTGCGCGATACTGACCCGAAACGGCTGTTGGTCTGTGGCCGCGCTGAAGATGACTTGTTCTGTATCTGCGCCTTCCCAAATGACGGTATAACTTAAGAAAAATCGCGGATGAGGTTCACGCAGTTCAGAGAAAACAAAAACCCCTGGCTCAGCGTCTACTTGTGGAAACATAACGTTGGTGGTTACCGCAGACGGCGAACGCCAAATATCCTGGCTGAGGTCGTCGGCAACTTTTGCGTACAAACCGGAGTCGGGTTGAGTTAGACGAGGTTCAGACAGACTGTTGTTGACCAACAGTTGCCCACCCTGCTCTTCCACCGAGCCCATCAGAGAATATATCACCAAACGTAGCTGTTCTTCCGCTCCGGTGATAACACTGGTTTGAAATGAACGATCTAACAC
The DNA here is from genome assembly GCA_003230835.1 of Gammaproteobacteria bacterium. GTDB lineage: Bacteria > Pseudomonadota > Gammaproteobacteria > Pseudomonadales > Azotimanducaceae > UBA4421. The sequence continues at coordinate 6,375 of QIGT01000514.1, read as the reverse complement.
CCAGCCAGTGATGGCTAAGAAAATTCCAAGCACACAGGTGCTAGTGACTAACAGCCTGTTTTGGATAGAATGTCTCAAGCTTAGCTTTCCGCTACGAAGCGATACCCTTGCCCTCGCACAGTGCGTATTAAATCAACCGGCACAATTTTCTTGCGCAGGCGACCAACAAATACTTCAATCACATTACTGTCGCGGTCAAAGTCCTGATCATATAAGTGGTCTGTGAGTTCTGATTTTGATACCACTCGATCTGGATTGAGCATCAAGTATTCAAGCACTTTATATTCGTACGCGGTCAACTCAACCGCACCCCCACTCACCCGCACTTCCTTTTTAGCCGTATCTAGTTGCAAATCGCCCTGGATTAAAACTGGCGATGCATAGCCTGCTGTACGTCTGATCAAGGCATTCAGTCGGGCAACCAACTCTTCCATCTGGAAAGGCTTCGCCAAATAGTCGTCTGCTCCCGCCTCTAGGCCCTGCACTTTGTCCTGCCAGTGTCCGCGCGCGGTGAGCACCAAGATCGGAAAGGAACGCTTCTCTTTGCGTAGGCGAGTGATCATGTCTATGCCATCTATTTTTGGTAAGCCCAAATCAACCACCGCGGCGTCGTAGTCGTATTCTCGCCCGTAGTACAAGCCTTCTTCACCGTCGGCCGCAAGGTCGATGGCAAAGCCTTGACCTTGGAGATGCTTACCCAATTGCTGCCTGATATTTTCTTCGTCTTCTACGATCAAGATGCGCATTATCTCCTACCCTTTATACGTCCGTTAGCATCCACAGTAACCGTGATCACACGCTCACCATCTACCAATACACGCACTCTGTGTTCGATACCAGAGCTACGGTGATTTGTGGTCGCAGATAACACTCTACCGCCAGTGCTTTTACGCACAAGGGCGGTGGCTTTTTGAAGTGAAACACCACCGGCAGCAGGGCTGAAAAAGTGGCTTGAGTTCGATTTTGGCCTGAGGTCCTTAAGATCGTCTCGTGCATGACCCACGGATACGAACAATCCCTGGACCAATATCAACAATGCAGGCAACACTACGGCTTTGAGCCGTTGCTTACTATCTCGCCTTCTATGTGCCGTGTCTCTTTTGCAAAAGTTGCAAAATTGGCAAAACATTTTCATCTAGCACACCTTTCGCTGCCTGTATTTAGTCGCGTATGCATTGTAGCCAATAACCGACTATTGCGCTGGGCTAACTCGAACCCGAACTCGGATACTGTCACCTGGGTCTCGGTTCATATGTGTCGTGTAGGTTTCTCCGGCATAAACGTAACTTACGTTGTACCCGGCCAAACGCTCCTCTTCACGAATTTCGCTACTCACATTACATACCCGCTCGGTGCGATAACGCACTTCATCATTTGCGTAACCTCGATTGCGACGAGAAATGTCTGCCCCTATCGAGCCACCAAGCACTGCGCCCACAACCGCACCAACTTTGCGATTACTGTTGTTGTGACCAACCGCATTGCCTAGTGCGCCACCGATAATGGCACCTAGAATTGGACCGGTGAAAGAGCGGCGTGGGTTATTAGCATAGGCGACTTCCTCATTACGACACGCTTCCACTGGAACCGTGTATTGAATCGTCTCGTACACGGGCGTAGTGCTTACAACTTGGGCTCGATCATAAGTGGTAGCACCTAAAGCCAAGCTAGGCGCGAGCAGGAGCGGCAAGGTTAGGGTTGTCCATTTATGTACTTTAGAATTTAACATCATCAAGCCTCATTACAATTATGTAGCCATAATACGATGGGCAACTGAACGCCATCTGAACACCCATCGCAAGACCCCTTTTAAACACAGAGCGCCCCTACCAGGAGGGCGTAGTGCTAGCACTAAACGTGACTTGCGTCACTCGATGGTCTTCCCCAAGGGCAATCAAAGCCCCCGGAGCCTGGGCAGGGCTGCGCCACAGCCATCGCGTTAAGCGTTCATAGTGCTGAATAAAACGTTGCAGTTGCTGTGTACTCATGCGCTGCAGGGCGGGCACCTCTAATTCCTGCTGACTTCGCCATTGATAAACCTGTTCAAAACTGGGTACTTGTATATGCAGCCAGAATTCGATCGCCGACCATAGTGGTAAGTAGTGTTGTTGAATTTGTTCGTTGACCCAGCGGCGCCACACCCCATCTTTATCTTCTAATCGCTCTAGTTCGTTAACAGGCTGTGTCAGCAGGGCTCGCGGTTGCGGTACCACGCCCACACACCAGCCTTCCAATACCAGTATGTCTGCATCACACATGATGCTATCAATGCGATCATCCAAACCCTTATCAAACTTTGGCACACGCAGCGGGGTTTTCGACCCACTACTAAAACTAGCCAACACCGCTGCCAACCATTGACTATCGTGGGTTCCGGGAACACCCCGTGTTTTAAGTAACGGATGCACCTCATCGGCCAACTGGTGCCGTGTAGATTTCGGTAGATAAAAATCGTCGAGGGATAAGGTTACTGCGCGCTTACCCTGGCGACCCAGCTGCGCCACGAGAACTTTTGCGAAAGTAGATTTACCGCTACCCTGGCTACCACTGATCGCAATGACACGTTGGTTACTTTGGGTAAGGACCGTAGACAAAACGTCGGCCAACAACTGCCAATCTACAAAGTCATGCGATTGCACAATCTCTACACCCTGACTGCCGGACAAAACTGCCGACATGTCACAGCCAAAAACGACCCCAGCGGTGTGTTTGAGTTCAGTGAGCTGTAACAAAGTCTTGCGTGAACCTTTTGTCGAAGGGGAGTCTAATAAAATCACCTTTGGAGCGAACTACGAGCAAATATCAATGAACCATCTAATTTCTACGCTAGGCGATCTCTATGATCGTGTATTTTTCTGGGTGAGTCACCTAGACGGAGCTGTTTCACTTATTCTACGCCTCATTCTCGCTCCGGTAATGATTGGCGCCGGTTGGGAGAAGATAAACGGTACCAATTGGCTACAAGCCGAGATGTTACCCTTTCCACTCAGCATAATGCCTACCGACGTGTCTTGGTTTTTGGCTAGTTGGACCGAATTTTTAGGCGGCATTTTCATCCTATTCGGGCTCGCCACGCGTCTATGGGCCATCCCCTTGGCCTTCACCATGGTCATCGCCGCCACTGCTGTACACTGGAACAACGGCTGGCCTGCCATCGCTCCTTCAAGCCCCCCTGCCATCTGCATACCGCAAAGCGATGCGATGGCGCAATCGAGTGTGTTTGAGCGTTACATTAAGTGTTACAACGTCAACGAACGTACCATTGAAGCCTCTAAACGGTTGGCTCGAGCTAAAGACGTATTGCGCGAACATGGCAACTATGGATACCTAAACGGTAGCGGTGGCATTGTGAAATTGAACAGCGGGATCGAATTTGCCGCGATCTATTTTGCCATGCTCATGGCGCTTCTCATCATCGGCGGTGGGCGGTATTTTAGCTTCGACTACTACCTAGGAAAGCTCCTTAGGCAGGAACGCCATAAGTAAGCGCTCATAAGCAAAACAAGCCGGCACAATCTGTGGCTCATGGGTGTGCTAGGGTTCAATTTCATATGGGTTCAACACTTAATACACAAGGATTCTGCGTGAAATACGGTATCACTCTACTTGCATTTATCAGCCTACTTAGCGGCTGCACCTCCAGCACTTTGGACCCGCTTAACACGCCTGCCCATGCTCCTGTCGAAGTACGTAAGAGCCCCAACGATTCACGCGACTATCGATATGTGTTGCTAGACAATAAGTTACGCGTATTGTTGGTTTCTGATCTTGCCACAGACAAATCTGCAGCAGCACTGGCAGTGTATCGAGGTAGTTTTCATGAGCCCAAAGATCGAGCAGGCTTAGCCCACTTTCTGGAACACATGCTGTTCATCCAAACCCAAACTTATCCAGAGATCGACGGCTTCCAAGCTTACATCAGCGCCAATGGCGGATCGTCCAACGCCTACACGGCCCTTGACCATACCAACTACTTTTTCGACACCAAACCAGAAGCCTTCGATGGCGCATTGGATCGATTCGCGCATTTTTTTATCGATCCGGTTCTGAGTGAAGAATATGCCTTACGAGAAAAAAATGCAGTGCACTCAGAATATCAATTGCAAATGAAGGACGACGGCTGGCGCGGTTACATGGTTAGCAAACAAGCACTGAACCCGACACACCCCGGCAGCCGCTTCACCATAGGCTCCCTCGACACCCTGGATGGAGACATTCATGCTGACCTGATGAATTTCTTCGACGCACAGTACTCGGCCGACCAGATGGGGCTTGTGGTGCTATCAAACAAATCGCTAGACGATCTTGAAGCGCAAATTCGACCTTTGTTCGGACAAATTCCAAACAAGGAATTAGGTGCCGATTACCCCAATGTGCCGATGTATGCGGACGATCAACTACCGGCACTTCTACAATCTGAATCGATAAAGGACGGCAGTCGAATCATCTACAATTTTCCACTGCCTAACACGCGACAACACTATAAGAAAAAACCCGAGCAGTATTTCACCAATCTACTCGGCCACGAAGGTAAGGGTAGCCTCTATCAAGCTCTATCTGCCAAAGGTTGGATATTGAGCTTGAGTTCGACTGTGGGTGAATTTGATCGTTATCACTCAATATTGACCGTCGAGATAGAACTAACGCCGCAAGGGGATAAAGAAAGAGCAGCTGTAACCGATCTGTTCTTCCAGTATATCGACCTCATCAAGACAACCCCCCCCCAACAGTGGCTCTATGACGAGCAAGCGCAAGTAGCGAAAATCGCCTTTCGCTTCCAAGAAAAATCTCAACCTATGGGCTTTGTTTATCGGTTAGCGCCGAGCATTAACGAGTACCCTGCCGAAGATTTGTTGGCCTCAAGATTTCTGATGGAAGAATTTGACGGCGCCCTCATTCAGCAATACCTGAGCTATATTCGAGAAGATAACTTGCTGGTTGAGTATTCAGCACCTTCCATCCAAGCCACATCTACCGAACCCTGGTTCCAGGTTCCGTATGCGCTGGCACTCGGCCCGATAGAAAGAGACCGCCAACCCCAAGCTGAGTTTGCCTTACCTACCGCAAACCCTTACCTACCTGATGACTTGAATTTAAAACCTACAGACGAAAAGAGCATTACTGCGATATTGAACAAACCTGGTTTGTCTTTGTGGCTTGACACCGATACAAGTTTTGGTAGCCCCAGAGCAAATTTGAAACTGCGACTGGCAATCCCTGGGGGTTTAGAAACACCACGAGACAGAGCGGTGGCACAATTGTACCGCTCCATGGTGGAAGATAATTTGAGTGAAATAACCTATCCGGCGTATTTAGCGGGACTAGGTTATGGCCTTGCTGTGCCAGATGCTGGTTTCTCAATTTCTATAGGCGGTTACCAAGACAACCAACTGGAGCTTTTACAAACTGTCCTTGATGCGCTGACCCACGGTTCTCTAAATCAAGAGAGATTCGACACCTTAAAAGCATCCTTGATCTTAGATTGGCGTAACACACAGAAGGAACGTCCATATGCTCAAGCGTTTGCAGCGCTATCCGACACCTTACGCAGTGGCCGCTGGCCAAGAGAAACATTGGTAGAGAGTTTGCAGCCCCTGACATTGGAGGAACTCGAAACTTGGCGAGAAAACAAGCTCAAGTCGTTCTCCGTTACGGGTCTTTTCCACGGCAATGTTCAGCACACCGACGTCGTTGCATTGGAAAAATTGTTATCAGAGTCACTCGATCTTAAGCTCACGAGCGTTCACAGACCCCAAGTCCGAAGCGTTGAAGATACCTTGTTACTGCCATTAGACATCGACCACGACGATGCCGCAATGGTGTTACACGTTCAAGATCCAGACGATTCATTCGCCAGCAGGGCAAAAAGTTCTTAGATACTTCACAACGCCTACTTCCAAGAACTTCGCACCGAGAAACAACTCGGCTATGTGGTGAGTGTCAGCAACCGGCCGGTGGTTAAGCGGGGCGGGATAACATTCATTATTCAATCCCCGGTTGCCTCAACCGCAGACCTAGAAAGAATTTCAGTGGCGTTTATTGATCACTTCGCAGCAGCCTGGCCAGAGACAAGCGAGGAAGATTTTACGCGTCAGAAGGCAGGACTCCTCAGTCGTCTGCGACAATCGCCTAAAAACCTAAACGAGCAATCTCAGCGCTATTGGGGCGACCTTACGGACAACCACCTTACCTTTGACAGCCGCTCAAAAATCGCCACGCAAGTAGAATCAATCAGCAAAGCAGAAATGGGCATATTCCTTTCAACCCTAAAAAACAAACTAAGAGACAGTCGCTTATTGATTTTCTCGCCAGGCAAGTTTGAGCAAATACCCACGGTCGGCAAAGTGCTGGCTAGCCCCACTGCGGCTTTTTAAC
>QIGT01000329.1 GCA_003230835.1 Gammaproteobacteria bacterium | reverse complement strand
GCTCCGGCAGCGCCATCGGTCCACGTGCATGGAGTTTTTGTGTGCTAATACCGATTTCAGCGCCCATGCCGAATTGACCGCCATCGGTAAACGCGGTCGAGGTATTGGCGAACACGACCGCAGGGTCGATGCCAAACTCTGTTAGCGGTTAGTGCCCTAATAACCCCTCTGTCGAGCAAAGCGATCCAGATGATAGTAATGGTCACCGTAAAGGCTTTCGAGAATCTTACAGCGCTTGAGAAAGAATCCGATATCGAACTCATCCGTCATACCGATACCGCCGTGCATCTGGATGGCCTCGGTAGTCGCCAAGTGGGCTGTTTTGCAGAGCATTGCTTTGGTCAGGCTAGCCAATTCTGCATTTCCTCCAGAATTCTCATCCAATTCATGCAGAGCTTTGATGACCAGTGATTTGCACATTTCAATCTCACCAAAGAGATGAGCAGCACGATGCTGAAGAGACTGGAAACTACCTATCAAAACACCAAATTGCTTGCGTTCCTTTAGGTATTCCATGGTTCTTTCGAAGGCTTCCTGGGCGATACCCAGCATTTCCGACGAGGCACCGATCCGCCCCACGTCAAGGATTTTCTCCAACATGGCCAATCCACCATTCAGTTCACCAAGTAACTGGTCTTTACCAACAGCAACCTGATCAAATCCCAAATCGGCAGCGAAATGAGTGTCGAGTAGCGGGTGTTGTTCAACAGAAACGCCGTTGGAATCGGCCGGTACGAGAAACAGAGAAATACCTTTTCCTGTGCGGACGCTAACGATGAATGTATCTGCTATGTGGCCATCCAGAACCGCTATCTTGCGGCCATTGATACGATAACCGGCATGGGTTTCAACCGCTTGGGTAGATACGTGCTCCGGATTGTGTTGTCCCGATTCGTCGCAAGCCAGCGCTAGCAGGTGCCTGCCGTTTGCTACTGCTGGCAGGATGGAGGCGCATTGTTTCTCCGAACCATTTGTAGCGATGGCAGCCACACCTATCGTTGCGGTACCAAGCAGGGGGCTGGACGTCAACGTACGACCGCTTTCTTCCAGCACTATACCCATACCGGTATAGCCATAGCCTAGGCCACCATATTTCTCGGGGATCAGGATTGCACTCCACCCCATTTCAACCATTTCCACCCACAGAGCACGGGAAAATCCTTCGCTGTTGCCACTGTCACGAAGTTCTCTTAGTTGGCTGACGGGCGCGCGCTCCTGAAGGAAATCGCGGGCCGCGTCTTTTAGCATCTGCTGTTCTTCATTCAGCACGAGTGCCATGATTATTCCTTTTCACGGTAGCCTCAGGATGCGTTTGGCGACAATATTCAATTGAATCTCGCTGGTTCCACCTTCGATCGAATTTCCCTTGCTGCGCAACCAGGTTTTCGGCAAGTAGCCACTGCGGCTTTCACCACCCTCCCATACCATGGCATCACTGCCGTTGATGGCCATCAGCAACTCGAAGCGCCTTTTATTCAACTCAGTACCGTAGTACTTGAACATGGAGGAGGCTGCACCGAGGCTGGCGCCGGCCTTGACCTCGTCTCGGGCACGTTCGGTGTTCAGTTCAAGGCAACACTCATCCATTTCAAAGTGGGCAATGTCAGTACGCAACATGGTGTTACTTAGTATGCCGTTTTCCATTCCCAGTGCGGCAACAGCTACCTTGCTGATGGGTATGCTACCGGCGCGAGACAGGCCTGAGCCCCCGATCATTTCACGTTCATGAGTTAGCAGGTACTTCGCGACTGTCCAACCCTTGTTGATAGCGCCAACAACCTGGTTTTTCTCAACCCGCAGGTTTTCCATAAAAATCTCAGTAAACGGTGAATTACCACTGATCAGTTTGATGGGCCGGATTGTGATGCCGGTTCCATTCATATCAAATAACACGAAGCTGATGCCAGCATGCTTTTTTGCCTTAAAATCAGTGCGCACCAGACAGAACATCCAGTCACCCAACTCCCCATAGGAGGTCCAGACCTTTGTCCCGTTAACAAGGTAATGATTGCCTTTGTCTTCGGCGCGTGTCTGCAGGCTGGCCAGATCGGAACCGGCGTTTGGTTCACTATAACCTTGAGCCCAGCGGATTTCGCCGCGTGCGATAGGGGGTAGATGTTGCTGCTTGAGTTCGTTTGTACCGAATTTAAGCAGTGCGGGCCCAAGCATGGATATACCAAAACTTTCGAGTGGTGGGCGGGCATGAATACGCGCCATTTCCTCATTCAGAGTCTTGGTCTGTTCGCGATCCAGACCACCCCCACCATATTCTGTGGGCCAGGTTGGTACGGTCCAGCCTTTGGATACCATGCGCTGCAGCCAAAGTCTCTGATCTTCATTTTGGAATTTACCATTCCGTCCTCCCCAATAAAGATCAGCTTCGGAACGATAGGGTTGCCTCATTGATTTGGGGCAATTGACCTCTAACCAGTCTCTTACTTTATGTCTGAATGAATCCAGATTTGTCACGTAAAATCCCATAATTGATAAATGAAACGGTCAGGCGTATCGGCTTGATACCCTAATTGGCGCCGATTTTCTTCTCGTAACGTGCGTCATGGAAATTTAGCTGTTTGCTACGAAAACCCTTGCGTACCGCAACGCCGTTATTTCCAAATTCCATCAGAAAGTCACTCGCTTTTTCATAAGGAGGCCATGTAACTGCTTCGGCGCCGTTCGGGTCGCCTGTTTTTGCAAACCTCAGCCAATAGCCACTCATGGCCCGGCTCATCTTGAAATCCTGTTCGCTGTAGACACTTCCCATAAGGCTCTCAGCCTTCTTGAGGTTCATCCAAACATAAGGGATTTCCGAGGCATGGGCGGCTCCCGCCACTTTTCCGCGTTTTGCAGGCGACACAAAGGAAAAGTGATAGAGCCATGCAGGAGACGATACCCTTTGCATTTCCCGTGCCTGGCGGCGTGCGCCGCCAATAAAAAATGCGTCACTGGTCAATTGTGCAGCAAAATTCTCAATGTCTGATCTGCCATCAGCCTGATACAAGTCCAGGGCTTCTTGGTAGTCCTCTTTAAGCATGGCCTTCAAAGCAAGACGGGGATGTTTCTTGATGCGGAACATCGTGACGCTCCCGTCGAAACTATTTGACCCCACCATGTAGGGCACGTTGTGCTGCTGCCCTGATGAAAAGCGCTCGGGAAAGCCACCAATGATGAGTTGTCCATCAATAAATGGGCCAAACCCAAGTTTTTTCACGGGCACCTTGTCACCAGCTATGGTATCGGCCGCAACCGAACGCAAATCCTGCGTACTCACCTCAGAATTTCTCAGACCCCAGTTTTTTGCAATTTCCAGACCCTCGTCTTCCATTGACCTACCGCCTGGCGTCGACGCTCGAATATGCCGTGGGATTTGGTAGCCGCCGCCACTTTGAGAAATAGCTTTTTGGAAAAGACCATTGGTTGCCGGGATGGTCATGAGATAATTGACGCTTACCGCCCCGGCTGACTCGCCAAAAATTGTAACGTTCTCTGGGTCCCCACCGAAAGCTTTAATGTTTTGTTGAACCCATTCCAAAACTGCTATCTGGTCCATAAGGCCGTAGTTGCCCACAGGACCGTCGGGACTCTCCTTCGTCAAGGCTGGGTGAGCAAAGAAGCCGAGACGACCCAACCTGTAGTTAAAAGTAACGATGATGACACCCTGGTGTGCCAAAGCTGCTCCGTCGTACCAAGGCAAGGCACCCGATCCGAGACGAAAGGCGCCACCATGAATCCAAACCATAACCGGCAATGCTTCCCCAGCATCTTTCGGCTTCCAGATGTTTAATGTCAGGCAATCCTCGCTTTCACCGGGGAGTTTCAGTTCTCGCGTTGGACTTTTGGGCTGAATGCATGCGGGTCCAAAGTTTTCTGCTTGAAGTACACCTTCCCAGGGTACTACTGGCTGTGGAGGCTTCCAGCGAAGGTTTCCAACAGGCGGCGCCGCATACGGAATGCCGCGATATACCAGGACATTGTCCCCGGCACTGCCTGAAACCATGCCCCCTTCAATTTTGACAGAATGGCCAACCGCGTCCTCCGCGCCATGGGCCATGGACTGGAAGAAAAGTAAACTCAGGAAGATTAAAAAAATAACTTTCATAACTACAAAGGATGAGTTAACTGTCACGTAATTCATTTTTCAATATTTTCCCAAGCGCGTTTCGCGGTAAAGGACTATGTCGGAACTCTACCAGAGCCGGAACCTTGAAACTTGCCAGCTTCTTGCCGACCCATTGCCGGATTTCATCTGCTGAAGTGTCAACCCCATCGTTCAGACAGATGACTGCCTTTACCTCTTCTCCCAACTCAAGATGCTTGACACCGATCACTGCAGCTTCCGAAACATCCGGGTGCTCAAGGATACGATTTTCCGTCTCTGCACTTGATATATTTTCACCACCCCGGATGATGATGTCTTTTTCACGATCAGTCACATAAAGAAAGCCTTCTTGGTCTACATAACCGATATCCCCGGTTTGCAACCAACTGTCCTTTATAGCTCGCCGGGTTTCATCAGGCTGCTGCCAATAACTGCGCATCAAAAAGGGACCCTTTACCCAGATCTCACCAACTGCTCCAGAAGGCTGGGGGGTCCCCGCGTGATCTACCACCAGGATTTCTGCGGTGGGAAACGGATGCCCAACAGAATCCGGTCTTTCCTCAAACTCGGCACCTGTAATCATGGAAACAACGGAACCGCTCTCCGTCAGCCCATAGGCGTTGGTGATCGCCTTAAGACCTGGGAATGTTTCCCGTGCCAGTTCCTGGTGGCGAATTGAAGACGGTGACCCTCCATAACCGATATCCTTCACTGAGGATAGATCGTACCGGCCTACATTTTCATCCGTGCAAAGACGCCAGATCATGGTGGGAACTGCAGACCATCTTGTCACGCGTTCTTGTTCGATAAGTGACATTGCAGTCGCAGGATCAAACCTTCCCTGCGGCATGATAAGCGTAGCGCCTCCCGCCACGGCCCCCAATACCAATCCATGTGCACCTGCGACATGAAAAAACGGCAACGTACAAAGGACGATCACAGGGCCGGGACGACTGTCGATCTCTGGATACATGGTCATCGCTACCTCTGTTGCAAATGCCATGTTCATCAAGCCTGTAATCCAGGCATGGTGGGTAATTACCGCCCCCTTGGGTCGCCCGGTTGTCCCGCTTGTATAGATGATTATTGCCACCTCATCTTCACTCACTGTCGCAGGCGACGGAACTGTGACTGAAGGCCGCATCAGACTTTCATAACAATGGACGCGCAGATCACCAAGCAGTTGATCACGATTGTGGCCTTCCAAAAGAAACACTGCCTGAAGTCCAGGCAAATCATTAAGTCGATCAGCAATATGTTTAAAACAAGCGCCATCGGCGATCAGTATCTTTGTGTCTGAGTCACGTAGCGCAAATACAATCTCGTCTGCCTTCCACCAACCGTTCAATGCCGTGCAAACGGCACCGCAGGTTACGATGGCCCAAAAGCTAATGACCCATTCCGGATTGTTGGAAGCAAGAATAGCAATACGATCTCCGTTACTGACTTCGTAGTTATTTTGTAAGCACGTTGCCACAACAGAAATATCGTTTACAAGCTCGGCATAGCTGATCCGACGTTCACCAAAAACCATACACGTTCTGTCACGGTACCGGGAAAGGTTGCTTGCAATCTCCACCAGGTTGGCAGGCCGATTGACAAAATCCAGCAACTTGAAACCATTTACCGTTGAAGAGCAGAGTTCGTAAGCAGCACCGACCTTAGTCAACTCCTCACGGCATTCATCGTACGTACTCATTGCAACGTATCTAGAAGGAATACGTAACGGATACGCCGTATTTCCTCTGCTGATTAAAATAGTCATTCAGGTTGACTTGCTGCAGCCTGTAGATATCATCAGTCAGATTCTTCCCAAAGAGAGAAACTTTCCATTGCTCTCCCAGAAGAGAAATGCGCGCATCAAATATCCGGTAGCCTTCCAATTTGCGCGAGTTGATAACGTTCTCATATCCGCCGCGAGCGGATTGATAGCTACCGGAGACGGCAACCAATCGATTTCCGCCAACAGGAAAAGTGTAGGCGAGATTCAGATTCGTTATGAAGTCTCTCGTTCTGTTGACGCGGAACCCACTGATATCGACAAGGTTGCGACTCGCGATTACTTCTGCACCATCTTTCCATTTACCGTCATTTGCAGAGAGCCCCAGTGTCAATCTGAGCTTGCCAGGGCCCACTTCAAAAACTCCACTGGTTTGAAACTCAAAGCCCCAAGTATTGTTATCCCCAGCGTTCTGAAGAATAAATCCGGGGGTCGTAACTGACGGAGAAGTAACCGCCTGGACATTGTCGGTTGTTGCGTAATAAATGGCCAGCTCAGTACGGAAATGACGACCAAAAAGCGGCCCTTTCCAGCCGATCTCTGCGGACTTGATAAATTCCGGACTGTAAGCAATAAGATCACCAACGTCTGGAATGTCAGTAGGTATTCCGACATTGAAGCCACCTGGCCGATAACCCGTGGCTATGCGTCCATAAAGCAGTTGATCGTCTGAGATATCAAAGCTCAGCGTTACGCCCGGCGTAAATTTTGTCCAGTTTTTGTCATCTACCACCATAAAAGCTCGCGCGGGCGAAGATAGCGGTACCCGGTCAAATGTAAAATCTTTTTTATCGTTCTGTACTCGTGCTTCCAGGGCCAGGTTCCAGCGATCAGTTAAATCTACATCCGCACTGCCGAATATTGCCAGGGAAGACAATTCTTCAGTAAAAGCATCGCTACGCCGGAGCGCGTTGAGTGGCGGGATTGCCCCTTCGCCGCTGATCACGGTCTCGACATCATCATTGAAACTTTGATATTCAGCTCCAAAAAGCCAGTTCCAATTCGAATTGTCATTTGACGAAGCCAGATAAATAACCCCGCCGAAACGAGAGAAATCTTCTGCTTGATCGGAAAGCAGATCAACTGCGGTACCACGAAACACACGATTCTGGAAGCCTATGAAATGGTCAAAATCATCCGCAATCCGATTTCCATCACGATTCTTGAGATTAAAATCTGCATGTAAATCTCCTATGGCTGTCTGCCACAGCATTTCCAGAAAAACTGTCGATTCTTTAATCTCCACGCGGCCATCAGTACTTATATCCCGCTCAAATTTACCAGGATCAAGCGGTACACCGTCAGTTCTGAATGCTCGAAAACCCAAAGAAGAAAAGCCTGCCGCTTCACTTTCCCGATATTCGATAGTCAGATTGACTGTAAAACTGTTAGTAGGTCGTGCCTCTGCTGCTACACGCATGCCTTTCTGATTGTTCCGGTCTAATGCTGCTCCGGTATTGACATTGGTAATAAATCCATCATTCTGGTCAAGGTAGTAGCCCCCAAACCTAACTGCAAACTTGTCATCGGCAGGTATATTGATGACAGCCTCAAGTAAGGTTCGCTCAAAACTGCCGTAGCCTAACTTTGCCCACCCTTCAAGCGTATCGCTTGGGCGTTTACTGACTACATTAACCGCACCACCTACGGCATTTCTACCATAAAGTGCGCCTTGTGGCCCCCGATAAACCTGCAGACTTTCCATATCGAAGAAGTCCATCCGGCTCAGAGATCGCCCACCAAAACCACCGCCGGCAATATACGATCCGTTACGGTATATGCCCGTTGCACTTTCAGAAAAACCGAGTCGTCCGCCACCTTGGCCGCGCATTGAAATATCACTCAGATATTCTGGCCCGGCATTAACAAGGGTTGTTCCTGGAATCTGACGCAAGTAGTCTGCCATGCCGTCGAGCACAAGTAAGTCTCTATCTGCTTCCGTAATTACTGTAATTGCATTCGGGACATCCATCAGTTTCTCATCGCGTCTCCGCGCGCTAACAATTACTTCCTCAAGAAGTGGCTCTGCGACTTCCTCCGCTGCAAATACGGCGGTACTTCCCCAAAAGCCCGTAGTCACGACAACGCCAATAATGGCTAACATACCGAATTCTTTGTGTAATTTCATAAGGTCTCTCTCCACATCTGTGCCTTGAATTCCAGGTTGTATCGGAAGGTATGATACGCTAAAGTATCATAATGATAATATATCGTATCATCACTCAATAGCAAGCCACTTGATTGGGTTTGTGGCAGAAAGGTTTTCGATCGGGTTACCACATTCAGACCAATGAGCAAAATCAGTCAGTTAAAACTTCAGTTAATTCACGTTACCATGCATGAGACGGTTCGAAAGACAGTACTGTTTGGTTGTAGTAGACATCAGGCAAGAAACATTGCGGTCTCTGAATATTGGTGAATCAGGATGACCAGGATCAGCACTACTAAAAGACACTTGAAAAGGCGATGGTCAATCGGGATACGTTATTGTCTTTACTGTATAGCCATTGTTTTTTCACCTTTGTCTAACGCGGTGGAGTTAACAGTCGGTGAGGCGAAACAAATTGCTGAGGAAGCGTATATCTACGCTTACCCGATGATGCAGAACTACAAAACCATGTACTTCCGCTCAGTGGCAGGTCAAAATGGCAGTCTACCCCGACCCTTTAATGTCTTTTCCCACAGGACAAGGCTGTTGGGTCCCGAGTACAAGGCAATTGTTGGTCCAAATAATGACACCCTCTACTCAACTGCTTGGCTTGATCTGCGCCGTGAGCCCATGGTTATCAGTGTCCCTGACGTATCTCCGGCGCGATACTATTCCTTGCAGTTTATTGATGCTTTTGTCCACAATTTCGCCTACATCGGGCAACGCACAACTGGTAGCCAGGCTGGAAACTACTTAGTTTACGGGCCTGGCCAGGATCCAACTGAACACCCGGGGATTGAAAAGCAATTTTATTCAGAGAGTAATTTTGTTTTCGTCATCGGCAGGATCCTGGTGGACGGCGAGGATGATATTGCCAATGTGCTTGTGCTGCAGAATCAATTCCTGATCACTCCGCTCAGCGAGTTTGCAGGCACTCCTTCTCCATCCCTACCTGAAGCTATTTCTTTTCCAGAGTACAACACTGAAAAGGCCCGATCTGGTGGATTTGTCAAATATCTCAATTTTATTTTATCTCAGGTGGACATCGATCCCAGTGAAAAGGAACTTCTTGAGCGCTTCAGTAGAATCGGAATCCGGGCTCAAAACTACCGTGAAAAATTGTCAGCAGATATTCTGCATGCCATTGATGAAGGCGTTGAATCAGCACTTCAGAAGATTCGCACTGAAACCATGGTAATAGGTACCCAGGTAAATGGATGGAACACTACGTTTAAAGGTTTTGGTTCAAAGCCAAAGAAGTCGGGTCAGTTTTTATTGCGGGCGGCGGCGGCTATGCTTGCTTTATACGGTAACGACAGGGAGGAAAATAGTGGTTTCTCACGTACACTTGATCCCAACGGGCAGCCACTTGATGCTAGCCGAAAAAAATATTCAGTTACTTTCAACAAAGATCAACTGCCCCCAACGAACGCATTCTGGTCGTTAACCATGTATAGCTTTCCCGAAATTCAGCTAGTCGAAAACAACATCAACAGGTATTCCATCGGAGATAGAAGTCAGGATTTGAAGTACAATCAGGACGGTTCATTGACAATTTACCTGCAATATGAATCTCCTGAACCAAAACAGCGATCAAACTGGCTGCCCGCCCCCGACGGGCCATTTACGTTGGCCCTCAGGATTTATCTTCCTAAGGAAAGTGTTCTCAATGGTAGTTGGAAACCCCCTCAAATTAGTGAACTTGATTAAATTGGTGGTTATCCTAATTCAGCCCAGGGAAAAATTATTCAATGTTAATTACCTGTTGGATCCAACGGTTCTTCGCCCCACTTGTCGGACCAGGCCTGAATTGAATCTGTCACCCATACTGCAAATTCATGGTCCTTAGCCGGATCCCCGGTTTCCAACCAGCGTGCCAGTGCGTCATAAATAAACATCAGAATGGTTTTGCTGCAGAAGTCAGCATCGACAGGCATATGTCGAGGCATTATCCATATTGTTTTTAATCGCTTTGTTGTTCTTTGGACGAGTTTTTTGTGATACTTCTGGAAATGGGAACTGTAGTCTGGGTCATGTGCTGAATGGCGCAGCAAGAGCAGCATACCGGGAGCATTTTCTCTCGCCACCTGGGTGTTTCGATGAATGGCCTCGCCCCACCATGTATAGTCCTTCTTGTCTTCTTCCAGTATCCTTCTAACCACACGGTCTAAAATGGCATGAATAAGGCCGCTTCTTGATCCAAAGTACCTGTAGAGAACGACTTTCGCGACGCCCAGGTTTTCAGCAACGTCATCCATGGTGGTCTGGTGGAGGCCCTTTTGAGAAAACACGCGGGCAGCGACATCGAGTAGTTGATCCCGCCGCTCAGTAACGTGGCGATCCAACTTCTCCCGGTATGAGGATTTTTCTCCCTTGATTCTACTACTCACTGAACAACCCTCCTTGCATCGCGGTTTGATGGATTATTCTCAGGATAAGTTAATTCTGAGTACGAGTACAACGGGTTACTGGCAGTTATTTCCTTATTTAGATATGCAATGATAGTATTTGCTATGAAAACCGGTTGTTCTGGCAGGAGAGCATGGCCTGCAGGCGATGCTATGGAGACGCTGACACGGTCTCCGAACTCGGCTTCTAATAATTCAGATGTATGGGGGGCTGGGGCAATGGCGTCTTCGTCACCCTGAATCACCAGCATGGGTACGCCTCCTGCATCCCACCATTCCTCATAGGATGTCGTCTTGGTTGCATGAATCTGTATTTCTGCCAACGACTTGTCCCAACCAATGCGCCAATATGAAGGTATCAATGAAGTCTTTGCAAAGAAGGCTTTTCGTAACGCCTGCGAGCGTGCAAATCTGGTTATACCAGGGTCGAAAACGTCGCGTAAAGACTCGCGAATATCCTTCGCTATCGGGATACGACCGCCAGCAGCCAGCAGAATTACGGCCTGCACCCGCCCAGCATGGGTAGCTGCGTAAGCTCTGGCTAGGCGGTTTCCGAACGCGTGACCGATGATGACTACTCGCTCAGTTTCTTGCAATCCAAGCGCAGAAATGACGGCATCAACGCTCTCGGCAAGTCGTAGCAAGCTGCCGTTGAGTTTGGTTGAGGTTTTTCTGGAAACATTGAGGTCAACAGCAATTGTTCGAAATCCGGCATCCGCAAGTTCTGACGTCAATTCATTAAAGTCGCTTGCTGGACGACCGAGGCTCGGCAACAGAACAACTACCGGCCCGGTGCCGCGCTCATAATAGACATGTTCAAAATCGTCGGAGAAAACGCTGTGTTTTTTACCCTCCCCCAGGCGGCCTGGCATATTTGGCAACGGCAAATAAAGCCAGGCAATGCCAGCGAGAGCGATTAAAGCGACAATTGCCGCCAGACCTGCTTTCAAATTGTGTGCTTTTTTGGATGCTATGGTTTTGTCCAAATCTGTCATCATCCTCTCTCTGGCATCTCTTGCCCTGCAAATTTAGTCATCTAGTGACATCTATGTCGTCACTCAAGCCCACCAGCGACATAGACATAACAACAAGCCAAAATACTGGACTCGAGGTATGATACGCGATAGTATCACCATTAATAGTATCACCATTATTGGTAAAAGGGCATGAAACATGTATATCAAGCGATCTGAAGATCCTAACCATCAGTGTACTTAGGTTTGGGTGCCACACTGCACACTCTGAGATGCGTGGGCGTGTTGGCTTTTCAGAAGGTTTTCTTTTGTCAGGAATTGGAAGAGAAGTAATGTCGAGAACTGCAAAAATAGTGACAAGCAGCATCGTTTTCCTGATTTCGATCGCATTGGGAATTTACGTCGCCTTTAACTCTATTGCCCTTGGCTCCCACATGAACTCCTCAGTTGCCAGCGGCAACTGGTGGACCAATACTGTGGTGGGCAGTGTCAAGGCAGATGCACGAACTCGTGCCTACGTTGCAAAAATCGGCCTGTTGGCATTGGCACCCGAGGAAACCACTTATTACCACCTCTTCGATGTCGATGGAGAACCGATATCTTCCGACTTTGTCTATGAGCTTCGCGGAAATCAGATTCCAGCCCGATGGTGGAGTATCACATTATATGGCGAAGACCATTTTCTTGTTCCAAATAAAGAAAACAGGTATTCAGTGAAGTCAACACAGATTGAGCGGGAAGCTGACGGCAGTTTTGTTGTTTACCTCTCCAAGGAGCCTCATGAAGGAAATTGGATTTCATTAGGCAACGGTCAAAATATGTCGCTTTCACTTCGAATGTACAACCCACCCCCTGACATACGGCAAAGACTCGACAAGCTTGACCTTCCCACCATTCACAAAATCGGAAAGGCATTGTGAGGTTCTGGGTCAGCACTTTTGTACTGGCTGTGGTGGTTAGCATCACTAGTTTCTACGCGACTTTAGCATACATACCTATCAATGAAATGCGCAAAGCCGAGAAGCGTATTGCAACAGTCGCCGGAGGAAGAAATGTAATTCGGCATGGAACCAGAGCAACGTCCAAATTTCGATCCGTAGTTCGTCCTTCACCCGATCAGTTGTACAGCGCGTGTGTTTATGATCTTAGTAAGGGTCCTGTGCGGTTTTCTGGTTCCATTCCAGATACATACTGGTCATTGTCAATGTTTTCCCATAATTCTGACAATTTTTTTGTTGTCAACGACAGTCAAATAGAAGGCCAGACCTATGATTACGTGTTGGTCAAAGAGGGCCAACGCGCACCTGAAGGAGTGCCAACCAATCGGGTAATCGTATCACCCAGTAAAACCGGCATAGCACTGGTTCGCATATTTATTGACAAGGATGATCGGCTGGAAGAATTGGATCGTATTCGGCGGTTGGGTAACTGCAGTAGTCTTGCTAACGAAAACTGATCCGATTACATGCTGACTGTAATCAATGCGATTTTCTCCAGACTGTGCCACGGTCTAACGGACACCTCTGAAAAGCCTGACAATGGGCGTGGAGGAGTGTAATGTCAAAACGAAGCAAGTATTCAGATGATTTCAAGCGAGAGGCTGTTCAGCTGACCGTTCATCCAAGTGTAAGCATAAACCAGATTGCCCGCAAATCGGATATAAATCGCAACCAGCGCATACGCAGATGGCCAGGGGTTACCTCAGTGCCAGACCACTGAAGCGCGCTATCCAGCAGCAGATTGAGAATCCGCTGGCACAAAAAATCCTGGCCGGTGATTTTTCATCCGGTGAAACGGTGAAAA
>QIGT01000417.1 GCA_003230835.1 Gammaproteobacteria bacterium | reverse complement strand
TATTTGCCCAGATTCTCTATCACAAAAGCACTTTGTTGTGGGACGATAATCGCTGTCTTGGTAACGATAACTATAACCAAAAATGCCGCAACCAGTGCGACAATCAAACCTCCATCAATCATATGTAGATACCTGCTTATGCTGTTGAGTAAGTAATTTGTTAGTTTCCAACTACCAACGTTAGCCCGTCAACGCTGGTTATTTTTGTGTTGCTACCTTTCTCGATTAGAGTGGACCCTTTGTTTTGGACTGTCCAGTTCGAGCCTCGATAGCTGATTCGACAACTGTCACCAGGGGATAGATCGGTGTCCAGTTGTAAAAATTCACCTTTTAGAGAGGCATCAAAACCCGGTGCATCACCTCTTAGCTTTTCATACAGTCGCTTACGAAAAATCACCATTGAAGTGATTGCAAGAAACGCAAACAATAACCATTGTGCCCAAATATCCAGGGACACACCAGTTAGCCCGACAGCGCCGGTGATAAGCGCGGCAATGCCGATGAACATTAGATAGAAAGCAGCGTCAATCAAAATTATCTCAGTCGCCATGAGAAGGCCACCTAGCACAAACCAAGCCCACCAATCCATTAACCTACCTCTCTGTTCTGCACGCCATGACATTTTAGTTTGCAAGCGTAAGTGTTATACCACGAATTCGTAGGCGGAGTGCATTTCCGGGCAGCCTTTGCTGCTGCATTTTATTGAGCATATTTACGAATGGCTGCTACCACCTCCTTTCTGACAATGGGGGTGACAACGCTGATTGCGGTGTCCACGTCTTCGCCTTGGTTAAGTAGGTAGGTGGCGTGTAACAGCCCTGCTCGATTGCCTGAACGGCAGAACAACAGCACCGGCTTGTGTGGATTTTCAGCTAACAACTTACTGTAGTCGGCTGCCTGTGTGCCTGCTAACCCGTCTTTACCGATAGGTATGTGTGCGTATTGTAGTCCCGCCGACCTGATGGCTTGCTCAGCCTGTTGGATGCCTTCCTCTTTAGTGCGAAGGTCGATGACCAGGGTATTCACATCAAGATCTACAATGGCGGCATTATGTAACACGCCGGCAAGCGTAACTTGCTCCGAAACTTGAAGGACGTTTTCTGCAATGCCGGTTTTACCACAAGCTACCAGCAATAGCATGGCGGGCAAAAGCAACAGTCGTTTTTTTGGGTTTGGGCGGTTCATTGGAATTCCTTATTTAGCAACCTCGGGGTCGCAATACAAATCGTACAGTAATGAAATAATGGCTGAGACTTCTTCACCCTCTAGAGAGTAGTACACGGTTTGTGCGTCGCGTCGTGCGCTGACCACACCTGCGTGTCGCATACGGGCTAAGTGTTGCGAAAGAGGTGATTGATTAATTCCAATGCGTTGCGCCATATCCCCTACGGAACATTCGCCATGATTGAGCTCACACAAGATCATCAGTCGATGAGGGTGGCTGAGCAGCTTCATGAGTTCGCTCGCGCGTGTGGCGTTTTGTTGCATCAACTCAAGGCTTTCTCGATCATCTTGAGAGCTTTTAAGGACTGCTTTGTGGACCATCGGCAAATTCCCCACCGTTTCAATCGTGTCTCTTGAAACTGCTGGATATTAGATTGTTAGTATGTACAATATTTATAATATACAAACCAATCGCGAATTGCGATGTGAAAATCGAGGGGTGGGGTTTTGAGTCAACGTGAGTTGGATAACCTAATCAATTCGATAGCCCAAGCAGGGCATCGGGTCAGCGGGGTTGAGCGTCGCCGCTTCTTAAAGTCTGGGCTATTAATGGTGGGTGCAGCGGCTTCCGCAACATCGGTTGCAGGTGCCAGCGAAAGTGTCGGCGTGCCACCCAATATTCCCCCGTGGAGCAAACGACTGGGTCGAGGTGTGGTCAGCCATCCTTATGGTAGTCCGTCTCCTCATGAAGCTCATGTACAAAGGCGCACGGTAGATTGGTTGACCGCAGACCGTATAGCCAGCATTAGTTTTACGCCACTTGCAGATTTAAACGGCATCATTACACCCAGTGGTATCGTGTTTGAGCGCTATCATGCCGGTGTCCCAGAGATACCCCCGGATCAGCATCGGTTAATGATTCATGGGTTGGTGAAACGCCCCATTATATTGTCCATGGATGATCTCATGCGTTTCCCATCGCAAAGTGTGATTCGTTTTTTGGAGTGTCCTGCTAACGGGGGTATGGAGTGGCGCGGTGCGCAGATGGACAAACTACAATTTAGCCACGGTATGCTGGCTTGTTGCGAATGGACAGGCGTGAGGTTGGCAACGTTGCTAGAAGAAGTAGGCATTGATGCAAATGCGGCGTGGGTATTGGCGGAAGGGGCAGATGGGGCGCACATGAGCCGAAGTATCCCTATGGATAAAGCCTTAGGGGACGCGTTGGTGGTATTTGCGCAGAATGGCGAAATGCTCAGGCCAGAACAAGGTTATCCGTTGCGACTTGTTAACCCTGGTTGGGAAGGAAATACTTGGGTGAAGTGGCTGCGCCGGCTAGAAGTGGGTGACAAACCTTGGTATCACCGCGAGGAAACCTCCAAGTACACAGACCTGATGGCTGATGGCACCTCGCGGGAGTTTACATACGTACAAGAGTGTAATTCGGTGGTTACGTCACCCTGCCCGGAGAAACCTTTTCGTGTCAAAGGTAAGTACATGATTCAAGGTTTGGCCTGGTCGGGGCGCGGCAAAATAAAACATGTAGATGTTTCAGTTGATGGTGGCGTCTCCTGGCACCAAGCTCAATTCACTAGCCAAGTATTACCGAAAGCTCTGACACGGTTTGCGTTGGAATGGGATTGGGATGGCAGTGAAACCCTGTTGCAATCCAGAGCAATAGATGAAACTGGCTATGTTCAGCCAACATACGGCCAATTACGCCAGGCCCGGGGCACCAATTCTATTTATCACAAAAATGCCATTCATACGTGGAAACTTTCACCTCAAGGAATTGTGACTAATGTTCAAATTTCTTAGTGTTGTAGTTTGCTTGTTGCTGTTAGGTGCTTGTGCGCCAACGATGGATGGCGAGGCGCCGGAGGCGCTTAAGCCTGGGGTGGATGCGAGTTTTGCATATGCAGGGGATCGCGTAGGCCATTTCGGTTTTGGCCAGGACGCCACATCAATACAGATCGCCGGGTGGGATATCGATGTACGACCGGACGGCCAAGGTCTGCCTGTCGGTAGCGGTTCGGTTGCGGATGGAGAGTCTCTCTACGAAGAACAATGCGCAGAATGTCATGGCTCGTTTGGAGAAGGCGTGGGGCGTTACCCATTGTTGGCTGGGGGTGAAGGTTCATTAACCGACGGCCGCCCGACCAAAACTGTGGGCAGCTACTGGCCCTATACCAGCACTTTGTATGACTATATCTATCGGGCAATGCCTTTCACCCAGCCGGTATCATTGAGTGCTGATGAAACCTATGCGCTTACGGCATATGTGTTATACCTCAATGATTTGGTTGATGATGATTTGGTGCTGGATCAAGATAATTTGGCCAGCATTCGATTACCCAACGAAGCAAATTTTGGGCCTGACCCTCGTCCAGATGTTGCCAATACTCGGTGTATGCAGAACTGCCGAGATCCAAATTTAATTAAGATTGTTTCCGAAGTTGTCAGCGAAGCCCCAACCACTTTACCGATAAACGAGCGGACAGCTGTGCAAAGCCAACAGCACCCTGGCCAAGCGACTTACGATCAATACTGCAGCATCTGTCACAACGTGGGGGTAGGCGGTGCGCCCACGTTGGATGATGCTGCAAATTGGGGCGTGCGATTATCCGCCGGTGTGGATGTGTTGGTGAGTAACGCGATTAATGGTATGTCGTCTGCAAGCGGCGTGATGCCAGCAAAAGGTGGTTTTGTTCACCTTTCAGATGAACAAGTTAAGTCTTCTGTATTGTATATGGTGGAAAATTTGGCGGCCAGTCAATGAGCCTTGGCTTTGTATTAGTCTTGTGCGGTCGCTAAATCTGGAGGCTTCATTTTGAATCGGCGAGAATTTTTTGACGTCGTTCTAACTGCCTCAATTACTGCGGGCTTAAGTGGTTGCAAACACCTGCAACAATCTTCTGGACGCGACCTGTATGAGCTAACGCCGTGGGGCGATGTGCGTTTGCTGCACATGACAGATACCCATGCCCAGTTGTTACCCATTTACTTTCGTGAACCCAATGTGAACATTGGAGTAGGTGCTGCGCGAGGTCGTTGGCCACATTTGGTGGGAAAGAACCTCCTGAGCGAATTTCCCACGTCTGATGCGAGGATCGCGCATGCACTCACTCACTTAGACTTCACTGAAGCAGCTGAGAGGTACGGTAAGGTGGGTGGTTTTGCTCATCTAAAAACGTTAATAGATCGTATGCGTGCAGAAGTTAACGGTAAGGCGTTATTGTTAGATGGCGGTGATACTTGGCAAGGTTCTGGCACGGCGCTTTGGACTCGTGGCCAAGATATGGTTGAGGCTTGTAACTTGCTTGGTGTGGATGTCATGACGGGGCATTGGGAGTTTACCTACCAAGACACTGAAACCTTGGCCAATGTCGCGCGTTTTAAAGGTGATTTTGTTGCACAAAATGTTAAAGCAACTGAAGAAGCACTGTTCGAAGGCGTAGATGTTTACAATGAAGATTCTGGGCATATCTTCCCGCCGTTTGTGATCAAGGTTGTTAACCAACGACGAATAGCAGTTATTGGCCAGGCGTTTCCTTACACACCTATCGCGAATCCTGCGCGCTTTATTCCGCACTGGTCGTTTGGTATTCAAGAAAGAGATTTGCAAGACTTGGTTGATCACTTACGTGCGCATGAGTCGGTCGATGCGGTAGTGCTGTTGTCACACAATGGCATGGACGTGGATGTAAAATTAGCTTCGCGTGTGCGAGGAATAGATTTTGTCTTAGGTGGTCACACCCACGACGGCGTACCGGTGCCTGTAGTGGTCAACAATTCGGGGGGCAAAACTATAGTGACCAATGCAGGTTCTAATGGGAAATTCTTAGGTGTGCTGGATATTCAATTTGGTGTCAATAGAATCGAAGGGTACCGTTATAGATTGATGCCGGTGTTCTCGCGTTTGCTTGCAGAAAATGCCGCCATGCAGGCGCACATCGAGGCAGTGCGGGCACCCTATCTTGACAAATTAAATGAACCACTCGCGCAAACGGATGCTCTGCTCTATCGGCGCGGAAATTTCAACGGTAGTTTCGATCAACTTATTTGCGATGCTTTGCGTGAGCAGTTGGATGCGCAGGTGAGTCTGTCGCCGGGTTTTCGCTGGGGCACATCGGTATTACCTGGAGGAACAATCACCATGGAGCGACTGCTTGATCAGACCGCTATGACCTATCCCGAAACCTATGTTCGAGATATGTCTGGAGAGGAGATCGACTTTATTTTGGAAAGTGTGTGCGATAACTTGTTTAATCCTGACCCCTATCTCCAACAAGGTGGTGACATGGTTCGCGTAGGTGGGTTGAGTTTTATTTGCGCGCCGCTTGAGAAGCTGGGGTCTCGTATCAGAGAGCTGAGGTTGCTCGATGGCTCGCTGTTGAACCCGGCAAAAAAGTATCGCGTTGCAGGTTGGGCAACAGTTGCTGGGCAGTCCCAGGGGCCGGCTGTTTGGGATGTGGTTGCAGAGTATCTGCGCGACCGTAAACACGTTGATCCTCAGAAAGTTCATTGGCCTAAGCTGCGTGGGATCGAGAATAATCCTGGGTTAGAAAATCATTTGTAAGAGAGAAGTGCATGCCCAGGTTTAGTTGGCTTAGGTTTGAAAGCACCGTTTAAGGAAGTCCTCGAAGCCTTCTTCCATTCATACGCGACCGTATCGGGTAAGACTTTCGTTCCGGTACTGAACTTAAACGGCACCGATATGCCGCTCGGGTATGACATCTCAACGTAATAAACAGTATAACCGGACTTGGGGATATCAATCTTTGCTACATATTTTCCCGGCTCAACCTCTTGTAAAGGACTGGATTGATACGCGCGACCAATGCTTTGCTGCATAAAGTTTCGCTCCTTCTGATTGTGCGCCTGCCAAAGAAGAACTTGCGTAGGCTGATCAAGACTAAGAACTGTAATGGTTCCGTCTTCGGCCATATCCCACGAATAACGCGGCATAGATACATTGTGTACAATCGCATGGTACCAGGCACGTATGCTGTCTAGCGCGTCGGTTTGATTGGTAATGTTGTGATCTGAGTTGGGTACATACCGCAGGTGCTTTTCGCCCACTAAATCGTCCCAGTAAAACTGCCAGGAATCTGGCAAGAAAAATTGATCCCCTGTAGCGTTAAGCAAAAACTTGGGTAAGTTGAGTCGGTCACGATAGGCATGGGGCTCCGTCATTCTCATGAGCTCGCCAAATTCAGGCGTATCAACCCATTTCATGATACCCATGGCCGTATAGTCGCCTATCGCTTCGGCGTAGCGGCCATACACATTAAAGTGATGCTTGAACGATTCTTCGAGGTTCAGCATGTCGATCACGATGGGTATGACTGCAACCACTCGGTTATCTACCACTGCCGTGGTCCACGCAGTCCAGCCCCGTTTCGAGGCCCCCGCAACAACAAATTGATCAACCTTGTGCCCGCCACCTTGTGCCGATGCTAACAAGTCCGTCACCGTATCCATGGCACGCACCGCAGCTTTTGTCATCGGAGGTCGAATGAGCCAAGCTTCATCTTGGGTGTGAAGATATTTGTCCCAGACATAGGCGATGGCAGCATCCTCAGAACGGTCTTGCGTTTCATCTCCAACAAATACCAAGGGCTGATTCGGCACCATGTACAACGTTGTTATCACCGACTGCGTTTCTTTAGCCATCACAACGTCATGTGCCGGAGCCGAGTCTCGCGCTGGTTGAAGCTTGTCGCCACCGGCTATAAAAAGTAAGCCGATGTCGCTGGCGACTACATCGGGTTTGGTGATGGTCATCACGTGTTCCCAAACAGGCAGATTGACCTCTTTGTCAGTTAGCCATTGTTGCGAAGTCATATCCACGATGTATGTCGTGTATCCTTCGCCTTGCACTGTAGCCGTCACTGCATATCGATAGTGCGAATCTGGCGCAGCAACATAACGATCCAGTGCGGTAATTTCTAACCCCGCCGATTGCGCAGAAAGCGAAACACAACAGAGGATTAGAGCGCAGCAGCAACTCCTCAGAGTTTGGATAATTTTCACGTTGACTATGAACTTACTGGACATATCGCACTGATCACACTAAACCGGCCCCGGGCGCGCCTAAGAAGCAGAAACCGGTTCAATGTTGACGTCATGTTCGTCCAGAGCGCGAGTCCATGCCGCGAACTCGAGCAAAATGCCATCGGGATCTCTAAAATAGATGGAGCGTACATAGGTCGTATCTGTAATCTCCATACTCGCCTGATTTTCTGACTCGTCGTGATTAAACACAGCGGTGGGATTCACCCCTGCCTGTTCTAACTTTTTCTGGTACTCATCCACCTTGTCCATTGGGATATTAAAGGCAACATGATTCATAGATGCGGGCGCTGAGGAAATATCTCCCTCACCGACCATAGCTGCCGGGTGGCTAACCCCAGGTATACTTTCCGCAGCGTTAGGGAACCAGAAAAAGGCAAGCTGGTCACCGTTACCGATATCGAAAAAAAAGTGCTGACCCATGTTGTGAGGCAAGTTTATGGTTTTGGTCAGGGGCATACCCAGCACACCAGAATAAAAATCCACGGTTCTCTTCATATCTTTACAAACCAGTGCAAGATGATTAATTCCCTGAATATCAAAGTTTTCATTATTGGGCATTTTCGCTCCTCCAGTATTGGGATGCACGCTAGTTAAAAATCACCGACAACTCTAGATCTGCTTAATTGTCGCACAATTAAGATAGGCTATCCCCACAAAGTGTTAGGAGTAACATAGTTGACTGCGACGATGAAGCAGTTAGTTTTAGTATTTGCGATTTGCGTCGAAGAAATGGTTAATTTTCCCTATCCTCTGCTTTGGACAACTCTCGTGGTGCACGCAGAATACTGTATTTGTTAGTCACTTCTAACCTCGCCTGGTTGGTGCGTCCCAGACCGTGGATGTGTAGACTGCGCCAAACCACGTCACCTGCGGAATCCTAAAATTGCCCCGTAGAGTTCACATCGTCGGCTGTCGCCGCAGCGGTACCACGCTGATGATGGAATTGACGTGGCAAAGCTATGCGTTCAGCGGCCGGCACGAACACGAAATTTCCGTCTTCGAGCCAGCCGCCACGCAAGAAAACCGGACGTCTTTTTCGCGGGTTATCTGCGTTGGTTGGAATACGTCGACGCGATTGAGCGTTTGAGGGATCACCCTCGGTTGCTGGTGATTCGATACGAGGAACTGCTTGTCGAGCCCGCATTGGCAGTGCAATCGCTCAACGGGGTGCGGCCGTTCGATACCACCCGCACATGCCGAAAGATCTCATCCGCACGGGCTATGAAGACAACGAGGATTGGACGACAACGCTAGACGGTGTGGGCTACTACACTCAAGACTACAAAGACAGCGGTCCCGGCTTCTTGCGAACCCTCGAACGCTAATTTAGCTAGGTTTTTCCGCATACACGGTGATGTTGTCACCCTTCAGGTTGTGGCGCGCAGCCCAACTGTAGGGCGCCTTGCGAAGCTCGTCGAGAACCCGGGCAAAGCCGCGGGGCTGATCTGCCCTCGTTGCATGAAAGCGGACACCGTGGGTTTCGATTCTGAGCACCTTGAACCCGGACTTTTCACAATAGGCGCGTAACGTAGCGGGGGAAAATAGACTCAGGTGCATGCGCGGATCAAACAACTTCCAACGTGGACCGAGAAATCGCCATGTGTACGACTCGAGATTCACGGTGTCGGCAAAGAACAGTCCACCGGGTCTAAGCACCTTGAATGCCTCATCGATCACGTCGGCCGGATGCTCCAGGTGCTCGATAACGGCATTCGAATATGCGACATCAAAGCTGCCGACATCCAACACTGCCGTGTCCAACGTACCTATGTGGATGTTCAACCCAAGCTGCTCGATACCGTGAAGTGCCGAGGATTCCACCGGCTCTACGCCAAACTCCTGCCAACCGGCTGAGCGCACGTGGCTCAAGAAACTGCCCGTGCTGCAGCCGATCTCCAGGAATCTACCGGTCTGCCGATACCGCTCGAACCGTTTCAATAACGCCCTGTAAGCTTTCAAATGACGAGGCGACGCGAGCTTGCCGACGTGCGTGTCGCGCAGATCCTCGATAATCTGTTTGTTGAACGCCGCGAAATCAAAACTCGATGTATCGGAAAAAACGAATCCGCACCCGCAACAGCGCAGGTACTGCAAGTCATGTTTGACGGCGAATATCTCTGTCTGCCCACCCCCGCACAAATCACACGCTAGATTATGCATGAGCTTTGCGGCCGCCCTTGGAGACATCATCGTGCAGCCAAGCCAACGCATCGACTCGTTCCATGGCGATGGAATAACCGTGATCGTAAAGTCGAAAGAGCGCCTCACGAAGTTCGTCGCGAACCGGCACCCCGCTATACACACCGTGTTCAAACCGAATGATGGACGGACGGCAACGCTCGAGGTCGAGGCCGGCAAGAATCTTCATGTCGTAGCCTTCGGTATCGATCTGCAACAGGTCGAGGTGGCCAACCTGTTGCTGTTCGAACAGCGCCGACAGGGACAGTGCGGGGACCTCGACTGCAATGATGTCATTGGCCTGAATACCGCTGCGCTCGCTGGTCAACTCGTGCCGGTCCTGATGCAACGAAGCGATGCCGGACATGTCGCCGACCCGCTCTGGATCCGGCCGGTATAGCGTGACGTGATCGAGTTCTTCATGTATCGCCACATTGAGCTTGCGAATCTGTGGATGCTTGCCATACGTTTTGCGCAGCATATCGAAGACGTCCGGCAACGGTTCCACCACAATGCCGGCAACCCGATTGGCGGAGACGAAAGCATTGATGGGATCATGCGAGAATCCGTCATTCGCCCCAATCTGCAGAAAGAAGAATTCACCCTGTTCACGTTTGACTCGTGCTAGCCGCCGCACCAACAACGCATCCAGGCTGTGGCTCTTAACGGTGCGCTCGACAACGAGCCCCATCCGCGCAAGCACGATACCGGCCCGGCGCGACGCCATTCGGCGGTACCGGTTGAAGCTGCTCCGGACGTCTGTCATCGAGACCCTATCATCAAACCGTAAGCGAGTACGAACAACCCGCCTAGATAGACGAGAAGAACAACGATATCGAAGGGATGCAGCAAATCTGTTCCTACCTGTGGTGATCGACAATCGTGGCCGACTGATCGACTATTCGATCCGCCAAGTGCCCATAAGTCACAACTTTTCCGGGAAGTCACACAACCACGCTTAGCCTGGCACAGTGGAGGTACATTGCGGGTGATTGCAGCCATCAGACCACAGCACCTTCTGTCTTTTCATCGTTAAATGCGGCACCTGCTCGGCCGAGATAACCCATGACTGCACATACGATCTCATCGACCAGATTTGTCTCAGTAAACTGCGACATTCCACTTTTGTTAGCCGCGTGCGTCAGTGAAATGACTATATCGGTGCAAACCTGGCCCTTAGTTCTTGCGTGGTGACTTGAGAGCACACCATCTCGCACCAACAATTTTTCGATCAAATTATGCTTCGGTTTGACCATGTAAAACCTCGGTTCGTTCTTGTTGAGTTCAAATGCAATGTTGGCATATCGTTCACTCAACAAATAGTGAAGTTCAGGGTCTGCCGCGTGCACACGAACATTTGCAGCGACAATGTTTTTAACCGACATCTCGAAGTTCACGCCCTCGTTTAACTCTGCCGCACGTTGCATTGCTGCATGAACTTCTTGATGGTGACGGTGACGCAATTCGGCGATCAACGACTCTCGGTTGGGGAAGTACTGGTAGAGGGTGCCTACGCTAAAGCCAGCAAGTTCAGCTATAGCATTTGTTGTCAGGCGTTCATAGCCGCGATCTTTGAGTAAATACGCAGTCGCATCGAGAATTGCGCTCACCGTTAAGGTCGCTCGCAGCTGGGTTGGCCTTTTTCTTGGTGATAGGCTTGCTGTTTGATTCGACTTCATAACCACTACTCTGGATTCGAATCTTAGACTAAAGAAAGAGCAAACCTGAATCAAGGAGGCCAAATACCACTCAGAAAGTAATAGATGCTATTTAAATCCTAGGCTTACGAAAAGCGAGCCACCCGTAACCATCGAGCGGCTAGAATATAGCCTTCAACAGCAAGACACCGGTATTCTTTGAAAAAGCCGAAGTTTCTGACCCGCCAAACGAAAAATTTCCAGCACTTGATAACGATGGGTTTATTGATGATTGGTCTAGGCAGTGGCAACGTTTTTGGCGATAACGTTTTTGGCGATAACGTTAACAGTGCAGAACTGTCTTCTGAAGAACCCTCACAAGGTTATACAGAAAACTGGTATCGGTCGGTTCGCATGTCAACCTGGTTATGGGAGGGTGCAGATCAGGCTGTGATTGAGGCAACCTTGGATCGTATAAAGCGTGCTATGGGCACACGACGGTGGGCACATCTTGTAGATACGATTTTAGAGAATGGGCCGGGGCATTGGTCGTACGAGTTCAGTGTCACCGCTGGCCAACTGATGTCAGATGCTCGCGCCAGTGAAGTGCAGGGCGATGAAGAGATGGCGCGCAATCAATTCCTCCAGGCATCAATCTACTACACTATTGCCAGTTATCCGCATTTACGCGATAAGGTCTCACGCGCTGCATTGGCCAAGGCGTTTGATGCCTATGAGAAAGCTGGACGGTATTTCCAGGTCGCATTAGAAACCTGGGACTTTATGGTTGATGGTGTTGCGTTTCGTGCTTACCTGCATCTGCCCAACAATGCCGGTGGCGAAGCTCTGCCACTGGTACTCAAAACCGGTGGCATGGATGTTCTGAGTACTGAGTTCTATCCCTTGTACGATGACTTTAGTCAGCGGGGTATCGCGCTCATTGTGTTTGATATGCCGGGCACAGGTAATGAGGGCGTCGTTGATGAGGAAGCAGATAAACACCATAGTGCGGTGCTGGAACGGGCTCGAAAAGATCCTCGTTTTGATGCCGAGCGCATCGCCATCTGGGCGGAGAGTTTGGCTGGCATGCCTGCTGTAAAAATGGCCATCACCCACCAACAACAACTGGCCGCTGTTGTTAACAGCTGTGGTTTAGTGCATGCCACCCACGTGCAGGAATTTGGAGAGGTACCATCGGCTGATGAGGTAATATCTGCTTACTTGAAAGGGCAGTTGTCTGCATCGGAGATTGAAGTAGCTAACCAACAACTCAGTACGTCCGCAAGGCAGGCAATAGCAGAAAGTTTTCAATATGAGGTTTACGTTGACCGTGTACGGGCGAAACCGGGGTCGTTGTTAGACTTGTTAGCAAAAAGCCATCGTGTGTCGTTGAAAGTGCAAGGGCTGCTTGGCGTAGGGGTAGTGACCGAGGTGCCTATCTTGACCACCAATACCCACGTCGATCAACTCGTCCCATTATCAGAAAGCCTGATGGTTACAGACGCAAGCAGGCGCGGCACACTTATGCTGTTTGGTGAACACGAAGGTCATTGTGTTGACCAAAAACTTGAAGTGCCAGTAGTGGTTGGGTGGTTAGCTCGCGCACTAACAGCATCTATCCTAACAGAGCATCTATCAGAGGTTCACTAGATATTCAATCAATACCAAAAAAGGAGTCCTAATAATGTTTCGCATTGTGTTCGGTTTGTTTGCCCTGATTTTCCCGTTGTCACTCTGGGCAGCTGCACCTTATGTGAATCCCGACAAGGATGCCGAGTACTTTGGTGATCCACAGCAGTTGTTGTTCTTGCAAGGCAAGGCCAAGGTTGCTGCTTTTCGGAATATGGAAACGTTATTCCCCACCCGCAAGATCGAAGCCGGAGACGAGACCTCCCCTTTACCGGTTGCATCAAGAGACTTTTCCAATTTTACCTACCCGCTAAACGGACAACAGCGAACACTTGACGATTTTGTCGATAGCGGTGAAATTGTTGGTTTGTTGATCATGAAGAAAGGCAAGGTCCTGCTTGAGCGCTACGAGGCGGGCAACAACAAAAATACGCTCTGGACGTCCTATTCAATTTCTAAGTCGGTGACTTCGATGTTACTTGGCGCAGCAATCAAGGACGGCTACATTCAGAGCGTTGATGAGAAAATATCTGACTATTTACCTCGCCTGAAAGGAACTGCCTACGACCAGGCCACTATCAAGAATGTATTACAAATGTCATCCGGTACGCAGTGGAACGAGGATTACGCAGATCCATCATCGGATGTTAACAATACGCCAGGTGATGTAGTCAATCTGATCCAGTTCCTCGGCACCAAGAAACGCATCGCGCCTGCTGGCGAAAGGTTCAGCTACAATACTGGAGAAACCAATCTGGTAGGTGCGGTGTTACGCGCGGCCATTGGCAATAATCTCGCAAGCTATCTAACAGATAAGATCTGGATTCCCTACGGCATGGAATCCGATGCGGCTTGGGTACTGGAAGCTCCAAATAAGGGCGAGTTTAGCGGATGGGGACTTAACACCACCCTTCGGGATTCCGCCCGACTAGGGTTGTTTGCGCTGGGCAATGGCAAACTACGAGATGGTTCTATGGTTTTGCCAGATAGTTGGATGAAAGATTCAACCACGCCGTCAAAAGGCTTCGATGGTTACGGTTATCTCTGGTGGCTTTTTGGAGATGGTGTGTATGCCGCACTTGGCATCTTCGGTCAATCTATCTTCACCGACACTAACAGCGAAACTATTATTGTGAGTCAAAGTGCCTGGAATACTGCCGTTGGAGAGGATTACCAGGAAAATCGCCAAGCGTTTATGCAAGCTATGCTACAAATGTTGAACGAAGAAACCGACGGGCTTTAAAAATGTGGCTGAACAGGCTTGTATTGAGCCAAGGCTGCATGGCGTAAAAAACAAGCATCCGGGCAATCAAGTGGGGAAATGGTTTTTGTTTCGTTCATAGTGTGCTGCTTTACACCGTGTGCAGTCGCTGATAAGCCTTATCACCTTCGTTAGCGAAAACATGTACACCAAGTTTATGCGCATCAGCAATAGCTGTTCTCACAACCTCCTGTGTAACATCTAAAGGCATATTACTCATAAAGGGGAACGCTGTGGCTACTTCAGCCACCGCATCCAAATCTTTGTTATCTTCAGGATCCAGGGAAAGCTGACCGAGGTGTATCGGCAAACCCACACGTGCAAAAAATGTGGCGACTTTCCTAGCTTCGTCATTTTTTGAGTCCATAACCAACTGTGCAATTAGTCCCATGGCTACCATTTCACCATGTAGATAGTTGGCATGCACACGCTCAATGGAAGGATAACCCTGGGCAATCGAATGGGCTGCTGCAATTCCGCCACTTTCAAAACCCAAGCCACTTAGCAAAGTATTAGCCTCAACAACCTTGTCGAGGGACGTATCTACAGTATTGTTTAAAACCGCCTGTGCAGCAGCAATTCCGTCTTCAAACAAGGTGTGTGCACATATCTCGCCCAGCGCGCATGCTGCAAGTGTGGGTCGCGCACCTATGGTTGTAATTCCCAGGGGATTATCAAGACAAACCCTGGCTTCATACCAGGTGGCCATAGCATCGCCCATGCCAGCCACCAAATACCGCTCACTGGCAGACGCTACAACGGCAGTATCCATAACCACTAGCGCGGGTCCATCGGCATACCATTCGGGGCCCTGGGTTTCACCGGCGTCAGTATAAATTATCGAAAGTGCAGAACAGGGTGCATCATTGGAAGCTAAAGTGGGGACAACAACAACGGGGACAGCCAACCGCCATGCAATGGCTTTTCCTGCATCAACGCATTTACCACCTCCAACTGCAACAATACAGTCCACTTTTGACGCTTTGAAATTGTGCGCGTGCAGTTCAATTTCGCTAAGAGAACACTCACCGCCAAATATTCCCTGAACCATCTCAACACCGGCTTTGACAAGGCCAGGTGTAAGCTGCGTTACTTGCGAATTCATGCCCCGCTTGGATGCCAGAACACCACAACGTTTCACGCGCAGCAATTGCAGATATTGTCCCGTTTGTTCTAACACACCCTCACCTTGAACATAACGTTGGGGCGCAATGAACACTCTGGGTAGTTTTGTCTCGCTGCCTTCAGCTGGGGCATATACCGGGAAGGGATTAAAAGATTGTTGCATAACTTTGTACTCCAGCCTAATTACACGGTACTAGAAACCGTTCATAGTCAGCCATTCAGTAGTATCGGTCGTTACTTGGGTCAGATCCACGACTTCGTCCGATCCTTAGGAATATTCACCCTATGTTCGTAAAACGATTCTGCATGCGTGTCATTAAGTTGCATACCAGAACCACTAAACCCTATGCTCCGTTTGTGATAAAGAGTTTGAGCCCCAGGCACGGTACTTGCTGTGCATAGAATACTCTCCTAATGACATCTACCCGAGCAATCTACAGCCATCAGCACTGTGCGATAACACGGCAACGTGCATTATCTACTCTGTGAATGGGTTCAGCACATGCACACCGGTTTTAACGAAATCCTTGTGGTTACGTGTGACCACCGTCAATTCATAAATCAGCGCCGTTGCGGCGATTTGTTTGTCCAAGGTGTTTTCTGGATGGGGTGCTCGGAGCCTCCCCCAAAGCTGGGCGATGTCCTGGTTGATATCGAGGATGTGATCCTGATATTCAGTCACTAAGGCCCCCAGCCACTTTTCCAATTGATTGGCCTGGCGCACATCACCGCGGTGACGGATCGACTCGACGCCGCGCCGCAATTCTCCGACGGTGACAACCGATATAAATATTCGAAACTCTTCCTCGATAACCTGCTTGAAGAACGCGCGTACCCCTGTATTTGCTTTTGACTTTTTGCGCGCCTCGCTGATGATGTTGGTATCAACTAAATACATGGTCGTTTCCGACTTCGTCCTCTACGCGCTCGAAATCCTCGTTCTGTCCTACATTGGGCATCGCGGTGAGTACTTCCGCGAAGCTCTTTCCCTTTGGCCGCAATAATAACGTTTCGAGCAAGGCGCGATGTTCGGCCTCTGCACTTCGGCCGTGCCGCGCGGCACGCTGTTTGAGTGCATCGACGATGCGTTGATCGAGATTTCTGACTACCAGACTAGCCATCACAGCACCCTCTTTGTTTCGGCAAGGAAGTGATTGCAATGATAGCGCCCTATGCGCCTTTGTGCAATCATTGATAGCACTTGTGAAGAGGGCGCATTCCACGCTGTCATATCTTGTTAGTCGATGGTTGGGGCTCGACGAAGAAATTAAATTGCACAGCAGCTGAAATGCTGATCGCCACAGACTAAATCGAATCGCGGAATGGTTATCTAAGGAAGACATCATCCGTTGCCTTAAACGTTTTGTTGCTCGTACAGCAAAAGGTTATCAGGCGCGACAGCAGATATTAACTGCTGCGGCAAATATCCTGGGCGAGCGTGGGACCAACAAGGTCACGGTGCTCGCTATCTGCGAACGTGCGAACATTCGTTTCGTGATGGAGCGAGCCTGGCGTGACCCTACATGGGGGAAGTTTGCGGTAAACTTGAGAAATGTTGGGCCCCTGTTCGACAGCTATATGAAAGCACAAGTGAGTCTCGAAATTGCGGCCACAGTTGATACGGGAGAGATGGCAGTGTTAGGCCGGGAAATGGCTGTGCATTGTTTGCTGGCATCAGAACTACGAGAATGATCCGTTCAACTGACGACGAAAAATCGTATCCTCTGACAGCCGGTAATACGTTCGCTATCACCGAACCGGCCTATCACATACACTGAGCAGACCAACAAAGATTAGGAGATCGGGTAATGAAACTGAAACCAGGAGCTTTCCAGTTCTGTGCAGTGCTGGCGTTGTTAACAC
>QIGT01000169.1 GCA_003230835.1 Gammaproteobacteria bacterium | reverse complement strand
ATGCATGAAGGTCAGATCATTCGGCATCTCTATGGGCTTGAGCGCAAAATACCAAAATCATTTAGATGGGCATAACAAAATGCTGTTGTTACCTAAAATTCGAATGGAAATTCGTGCAGACCACGAAGTAATTCGCGATATTACTGAACGTGCTTTTCGCGATATGCCATATGCTGATGGAGATGAACAAGATGTCATTGATCGTCTTCGCTCCGCGAGTGCTCTCACGCTGTCTTTGGTAGCGCAAGTTGAGGAAAAAGTGGTGGGGCATATTGCTTTCTCCCCCGCCATCGCAGGGGATGATTCATCTCCATGGTTTGCTCTCGGACCAGTTTCGGTTCTACCAGATCTACAGCATCAAGGCATTGGCACTGTACTAATTGAGAGTGGATTGGCACACATCGAGGACCTGGATGCTCTTGGATGTATACTTACCGGCAATCCCCAATACTATAGGAGGTTTGGATTTGAGCTCTCCCCGCAGCATGCGCCTTCTAATGAGCCGAGAGAGTACTTCATGTTAAGACGGTTCAAACCGGTACAACCTAAAGGGTCATTTGGCTTTCACCAAGCATTTTACGGGCACGCCTAGCCGCGATAACGTCGATATCGGCGCCTGATTGAATCTGCCTCTGCTCGCTTACCTTCTGCCTCTTTAACGTCTGCCATTTGAAACCAAGCTGAACGCGTGAGTTCACTGTCTGACCCGGTCTTTGATCCGGCTAGGGCGATGGCTTTACGTGCGTGTTGATTTGCAGCTGCCAAATCGTGGTTGGCAAGGTGCGTTGCGCTTAGCCGTAGCCAAAGTGCAGCATTGCGAGGGTCAATGCGGATGGCTCGCTCTAGGTAGACTATTGCGTTGTTGTGATCGTTATTCTGCGAGGCGTTGGTGGCTGCTGCGAGAAGTGTATTTGTGGCAGCATTCGAATTCTGAGTTTCTCGGGGGATCTCAGGATTGGTTTGCTGGGAATCGCGCTGTATGGGTGGTGGACCTTCTCTGTCCAATACGGGTGGTAGATTTGGGGTTGAGGTTGTGCATGCGGTGAGCAGCAGCATGCAGCTGAGAAGATAGGCTACGCATCGTCGCCTGCTTAGGGTTTGTCGCATGGTACAACCAGGCTTTGTATGAGGTGACATGATAGCCGCTGGCTAGTTGCCAAACCATCGTTTGATGCGGTCACCGACAGTTGTGCGGATATTGCAGCCGGGCTTGATGGGTAGATTGTATGAGTCTGCCACTGGAACGAGTACAACGTCAGCGCAGTTTTGCGTTGCGCGCATACCGGTCATGAATTCGATTTCCACCAAATCTTCAGACTGCATGTGCACCAACGGGTCGATGGTTTGACTGCGTGCCATGGCGTTCCAAATACGTAACGCACCCGAACTGCCGGTCAACCCGGTTATTGCGTTGTCATCGCGTCCCACCCACACCACGGACACGTGTCGGTTGTCGAAACCAGCGAACCAACTGTCGCGATTGTCATTGGAAGTGCCTGTTTTGCCCGCCACTCCGCTTTTTGAGAACGGTGAAGAGCGTCCTGTTCCCTTTGCCATGACAATTTCTAACGCACGATTGATGGTTGCTGCGTGATCAGGCTGAATGGTTTGTTTAAGCTCAAAGGGATGGTGGGTAATAGGCGTGCCGAATTCATCAAGCACAGCGATGACCGCCTTTGGTGGTGTGCGAAAGCCACCGCTTGCGAAGTTGCCGTATAGCTCAAGCATTTTAATCGGCGGCAATGATTCCGCGCCAAGAAAGAACGATGGATAACGATTGTTGGGTTTGTGTCCAACGAAAGATTTAAAGCGTTC
The DNA here is from genome assembly GCA_003230835.1 of Gammaproteobacteria bacterium. GTDB lineage: Bacteria > Pseudomonadota > Gammaproteobacteria > Pseudomonadales > Azotimanducaceae > UBA4421. The sequence continues at coordinate 15,490 of QIGT01000169.1, read as the reverse complement.
TTGAATGGTGGCCAATCCTATCTGTGTGCCTAAATTTACTGTGGCGAGATTGAGTGATTCTGCCAAGGCTCGAATCAGCGGTAACTCGCCGCGGTATTTGTTATCGAAGTTCTTTGGTGACCATGGTTCACCATGCTGGGGTTGAATGGTGATGGGTTCGTCGACAATGAGATCGGCTAAGGTCATGCCTGATTCTATTGCGGCCAAAAATATTATCGGTTTGATCAGCGATCCGACTGGGCGTTGAGCGTTAAGTGCTCTGTTAAAGCCGTCAACGCGTCCTTTGCGGCCGCCCACCAAGGCTAAAATCTCTCCGGTTTGCGTGTCTGCGACCAAGGCTGCTGCCTGTAAAACCCCTGTCTCGATACGTCGATCTTGTTCGATTTGGAGGAGGGTGTTAGAAACAGCTTGTTGAGTAGCTTCTTGAACTCGGGGTTTGATGGTGGTGAATATACGTAGCCCTTTTGAGCTGAGGGCGGCGATATCGTATTGGTCTTTGAGTTCTGCGCGAACCTTGTCCATGAAGGCTGGGTAGTAGGCGCCGCCACTGGTTGGGCTTGCTACCACGTTTAACTGTTGTGCTAAGGCGAAGTCCAAACCTTGCTTGTCGATTAGCCCATCACGATGAAATGTGTTCAGAATTCTGTCGCGACGTTCTAAGGCTCGTTTGGGATGTCGGAACGGGTTGTAGTAGGAGGGGCCGCGGATGATTGAGATCATTGTCGCAATCTCGCTGGCATCGAGTTCGGATATGGGTTTGTTGAAATAGAACTGAGCGCCCAGACCGAAACCATGAATGGCGCGATTGCCGTTTTGGCCTAAGAATATTTCGTTGATGTAGGCTGTGAGTAAATCTTCTTTGGTGAAACGTAGCTCAAGAATTACCGCCATAGCCACTTCTTTGAGCTTGCGCTCGATAGTACGGCGATTGTCTAAGAAGTAACTTTTGACCAGTTGTTGGGTGAGGGTACTGCCACCTTGTTGGCGCTCGCCAGCACGCAAGTTCACGAGTAGCGCACGAAACATACCGCGCAAACTAAAGCCGACATGCTGGTCAAACTTTCGGTCTTCGACGGCTTTTAAACCTTCTGACAACAAAGGAGGTACAGATTCGGGCGTCAGTATCAAACGATCTTCACCGTGACTGGGGAAGAAGCTACCTATGGTTGCCGGATCGAGGCGAATGAGTGGGACATCACCTTGGTTATTGCTAATGCTGGAGATTTGATTGTTGCGAAATTGGATGTCTAGGCGTTGTGATTGACGTGCGCGTTCCATGAAGTGGAAAGCTCGAAGGTAGATTTGCAGTTCTTGGTTGCGCGTCTTGAAAGTCCCGGGTGTGGGTAAGTTAGCATCTTGGTGATAGCCCAAACGTTGCAGTTCTGCTTGCAACTCTGTACGACTTATTCTTGCGCCTTGGTGTAGTTCCAGGGGTTGTGCGAAGACTTGTGCTGGCACAGACCATCGGCGGCCTTCAAAGGTTTCAGTAATGGTTCGATCAACTTGAATAAGATAAGCCGCAACACCAATGACAACCAGCACGCCGAAGAACAGTCCAAATTTTATTAGCGATTTGAACCAGGTATGTTTACTTGTCTTTGCACGAGTGGTGCGTTTTTTTTTCTTAGTGGCCAAAGTATTGTGCAGGGCTAATTTTGCAGGGCTAAGGGCTGCTTACTGTGCCATCAAAAAGGTGGAATGTGTTGAAAAACTAATGGAGGAAAACCGGCTATGTCCTGGCTATTTCATTGCTCGCAGAGCGGTTAGAACCAAACCACCCAGCGATTTTTCGCCCGATAGTTCGGATACCACGCCATAGCTTAGGCATCAGCCAAATGATAAGTACGAGGAATAACACAAACGCGAACAAGAACAGTACGGGATGGTTGAATACCGCCCATAACCCAGCGAATACAGCGATATCCTCTGCAATTGAAGCGGTCCAATTACTGAAAGGCTCTGGTGACGTATTGATCAACAGCCGACTACCCGCCTTGGTGGCATGGGTTGCTGCAGTAACACCGCCGCCGAGTAGACCCGCAGCAATCGCCATGGCCGAACTGACATCGCCCACCGCGCCGGCTGCTAACATGGCGCCAGCAGGAATGCGGATAAACGTGTGTAGGGCATCCCAGCCGCTGTCTACGCCGGGGGTCTTGTCGGCAAAAAACTCAACGCAATACATAAACCCGGCAGCCAAAATTACCAATGGGTCTTGAACAATTTCTAGGGTTGATGGTAACTCGACATAGCCTGATGTGCCCGCCAAGCCCAGTATTGCAACCGTAGCGTAGAGGTTGATACCACTGGCCCACGCCGCCCCCATGGTAAGGGCGATGATCTGTATAAGCGCTTGATATTCTTCCATTTTCTACCGTAATTCTCAGTTTGGTTGAAGCACAATAACGGTCTTATATTGAACCCAACCTGAATGTCGCTCGACAAACTAACATAGTTTGGGTTTAATTCGCGCGAACCTAAGGGGCGGCGTAAGCCTGAGATGTTGTAAAACGGACCCTTTGAACCTGATCCGGCTAGTACCGGTGTAGGAATAGGCGAGTCTTATCACTCCTTAAGCACTCCTTAGGCGAATTTTTTCCGAAGGAGGCCTATCAAATGTATCGTTTCTCTGTGAAATCGTCGTCCTTGTCGCGCCGTATTTTTCAAATTGCCGTCGGTTTTGTCATTATTTCTGTTAACAGCGTGTTGGCGCAGGAAACATCGACAAGCGATGTGATCGAAGAAGTCGTGGTTACAGCAGAATTTCGCGACGCCACTGTTTCTAAGTTGCCTGTCAGTGTCACGGTGATACACCCCAATGAGAGTGGCAGCGTGGTCAATCATCTCGAAGAAGTGCTTGGACAGGCAGCAAATGTGAACTTTTCCAATGGTGCATCTAGAGCCCGATTCATACAGATTCGTGGCATCGGAGAGCGTGGTCAGTTTGCAGAACCGCTAAATTCTTCCGTTGGTTTGATCGTTGATGGCGTTGATCTCAGTGGTATCGGCGCGGCTGCAACTTTGTTTGACGTACAACAGATAGAAATTCTACGCGGGCCGCAAGGCACTTTGTATGGTGCAAATGCATTGGCAGGGTTGATTAATATTGTGACCCCAGACCCCACTGGTGAGCACACTACTTCACTTCGATTGGATGCAGCAGACTACAACGGTTTTGGTATAGGTGGTGTGGTTTCGGGTCCTGTGAGTGACAACACTGGTTATCGTGTGAGTGTTCATCAGTATCGGGACGACGGCTTTATCAACAACGACTTTCTGGATCGAGAAAATACCAACAACCGCCAAGAGGCAACGTATAGGGCGAAAATTGTTTGGCAAGGTGATTCTGTAGACGGACAAGTTAGCGCGGGTCGAATCGATATCGATAATGGCTACGATGCATTTTCGTTGCAAAACAACCGCACCACTTTGTCAGATCAACCGGGTGTCGATCAGCAACAAACAAATTATGCTGCCGCTAAGTTTGCCTGGGATATGACCGACTCGGTGGTGTTTGAAGGGGCGCTGAGTTACGCCGAATCAGACATTGTTTATGGGTATGACGAAGATTGGACCTTCGACGGATTTGACCCGATTGGATATGTTTCTACTGATCTCTATGAACGTCAGCGCGATACCACCACTATTGAAGGCCGTTGGTTATCGAAGCAAGGTGCTGGGTTGTTCGAGGATCGTTGGGACTGGGTATTTGGGGTATATGGGTTGTATCAAGATGTTGAGCTGATGCGTACGCATACCTTCACCGGCTCGTTTGAAAGTGCTTTTGATACGCAACGCCTTGCGGTGTATGGCGAAGTGTCGCGTGACTTGTCAGAAGGCTTCCGGCTAACCCTAGGTGTACGTTTTGAGCGCCACAGTGCGCAGTACGATGACTCTAACGGCGTGAGTTTTAATCCTGAAGACAACCTAATTGGTGGGCGGATACTGTTAGAGCGAAATTTAAGTGATAACAGTTTGGTTTATGCTGGGCTAACCCAGGGTTATAAATCTGGGGGCTTTAATCAAGATGGATCTTTACCAGCAGACTTGCGTCGATTTGATCCGGAAACACTGTGGAATGTAGAAGTTGGGTACAAAACTTGGTTGCTCGATGGTTTGCTGTCTTTGCGCGCAACAATTTTCCGCATGCAGCGAAAAGATATGCACGTTTCGAGTTCCACCACCAGACCCATTGCGGAAACCCAGGCGGTTGAATTTATAGAATTTACCGGCAACGAATCCGCAGGTGTTAACCAAGGGGTTGAAGTTGAGGTCGAGTACTATGCCACTGAGTCCCTTAAACTATTCGCTAACTTAGGTTTGTTAGATGCGCAGTACCGTGACTATATCAACGAAAATGGGGATGATCTTGATGGGCGCGACCAAGCTCAGGCCCCCAATTATCAATTTTTTGTCGGTGCCGAATACCAACTGGGTCAAGGTTGGTGGTTGCGTGTAGAGGTTGAGGGTAAGGACGATTATTTCTTTTCCGCCAGTCACGACGCGAAATCTGATTCTTTTGAACTCATCCATGCAAGCTTAGGTTATCAAGCCGACAACTGGAGTGTGCGTTTGTGGGGCCGTAACTTAGGTGACGAAGACTATTTTGTGCGCGGGTTTTTCTTTGGCAACGACCCCACCGATGGCTACACAGCTCGCTCTTTCACTCAACTGGGTGAGCCACGTCAAATTGGCATTTCCTTTGAAGCTAATTTATAGCGTCTAGTGCAGTGTCTGCAGCTCGTTCTTTGCTGATCAACAGATCAACAACGTCCAGAGCGTGACGCTGCCCACCCTTCATACTCACGACATATTTACCGGCCACAACCAAGCTCGGTGTTGAGGCGATGACAAACTCTCGTTGAACTTTCTCTGCTTCACGCATGGCTTGCCGCGATTTGGGTGATCTGAATTCACGCAAAAAATCGTCCCGGCTCAAACCCCGACCGTCGACGTAATCGGCCACCATTTCTGGTGTCAAAAACTGCCTGCGAGCATCGTGGATGGCGCGAAACATTCGACTATGGTTGTCCTTAAGCATGTCGTTGCGTTCGAATGTGACGAAGGCTTGTGCTAACACGGTTTGTATTGGACCAAAGGATGCGGGCATGCGGCGAAACTCGATATCATCAGCTTGTTGCGCCGCCCATTCGTCAATCACTGGATCAAATGTTTTGCAATGTACACAGGCATAGGAAAAGAACTCGATCACTTCGATAGGGTCGCCACTGCGGCGAGCGCGGGAGTTTTCTACTTCTTGATAGTCTTCACCGGCCTCAACCACAGTGGTTCTGGACAGGTTGGTAGAAACATAGGTGCCGAAAGCGAGAATCAGTATGACCAACAGTGAAATGAAGCCAATAATAGTGTTGCGCGCCTTAAGAACCTTGCGGTCTTTTCGTGAATTACCGGTAGCCATATCTGTTCATTCTGAAATTGATGGCTCGATTCTACCTATTTGACGGCGGGGTTCTAGCAGAGATACGCTGGGCAAAATATTTAGGTGAAGGATATGGGTGTCGAAACGATTGAAGTGGTCGAGGAATATCAATTGTTCAAAACCGACATATGTGGATTTTGTCATCGAGTGCGCTCGTTTCTTAGCCAGCATGATATCGATATTCCACTGCGAGATGTCAGCCAAGACCCGGATGCGTTTCGTGAATTGTTACAATACGGTGGCCGCACCACTGTACCTTGCCTGCGTATTCAACGCGGTGATGAGGTGGAGTGGATGTTTGAATCTGCAGATATCATGGCGTATTTAGCGCGCCGATTCGGCCTTTGACTCGCTACGCCATAGGCGCGGTGGCAAAAATGAGCCTTGCCAGATGCCCTCGCGCAGGCGCTGCGCCTGGTCTTGTTCGTCTTTAAACACATCCACACCCAGACCTATGCTTATGGCGTGTCCGTTAACAATCATCAGCCGAGATAGGTTGTCTGGGCGATAACCCTCGATGAACTCTGTGGGGGAATTTGGCAGCGCTTTATCGGCAGCGGCAAGCTCGCAGAGGGCCAGCAATCTACGTTCATTAACATTCACGATGGGAAAGCAAATAACCTTGGTGTCTTGTACTAAGGTTTGCAGTGCTTGGGTTGCAATCTGTCCACACGAGTAATTTTTGCCGTTGCCGTTCTGACAAATCTGATCTCGTTCCACGGCATCTATACCGAATAAGCTCACTTCTAGTCCGCTCATAAAGAGGGTTTCGCCGTCGATGGCATTGGCATAGGTGGGGCCCAATAAGTCGTTGTCTTGGCTGGTCAGAGAGAAGAGTTGCTCAGAATTGTTAATAGAAAAGGTCAACACGGTGACCCCGAGAGCCATGGCATGGCGGGGTAATCCAATTTTAAACGGTGTGCCGTGCAGGGTATTTAAAATAGCGCGCAGTGGAGGCACTATCGAAAGGCTGCCGAAGACGATCACGAACAAGATCGCGCCTGCATAAATGCCAAGTAACAAGGGGTCGAATTCAGCACTGGTGGCGCCTTGTTGAATTGCGCCGGAGTATATCAAGGCGATCGCATTGCCAAAAAATACAGCCCAAATAAATATGAACACAGTGATACCGGCGAAGGGTGACCAGGGTGATGTATTGTTTTTATCAAATACATGCAACACCGGTGGGTTCAAATTGAATATGTCATGTACCATTGCTGGGTCTAATGAGGTGCTCACGATCACATGGCTGAGCATATTTAGACGATTGGAGACCAGCCAGAGGGTGAACACTGCAAACGACAAGCTGGCTAACGGCAGAATAGACTTAGGAATTTGGTATTCGCCTAGGAATATGTAATCTGTGTAGGCGTTGCCTTCTAACTGCACCAAACCAGCGAAGAAGATACTTAAGAAAAAACCCAAAAAGCACACCCAAAAAATAGTTGATAGCGCGTCGATGGAGCGCACCAAGCTGGCGGCCTGTATCGACAGAGGGTTGATGGGCAGGTGATTGGGTGGTTGTTGATCGCTTATTGTATTTACTCCCTGATACAGCCTAATGGTAACATTGTTGCATCGAAACATTGCCTAAGCGGCATTTGAGAACATCATATGAAACTGGGACTGATATTGGGCTATTCGGGCCGCAAAATGAGTATTTCGATTGAGGCGATTAAGCAGGCTGAGTCTATGGGTTACGAGTCTATATGGACTGCTGAAGCTTATGGCTCAGATGCCGTAACGCCAGCGGCTTGGATACTGGCACAAACCACCAAGATCAAAGTCGGTACTGCGATCATGCAAATGCCGGCTCGCTCGCCTGCTATGGCAGCCATGACGGCTATGAGCTTGGCAGAGCTTTCTGGCGGTCGTTTTATCGTTGGGTTGGGTGCATCGGGTCCCCAGGTAGTGGAAGGTTGGCATGGTGTTGCTTATGGCAGGCCAGTGACGCGGCTAAAAGAATATGTGCACATAATGAAGCAGATTTTCGCTCGTGAAGGTCCGTTGAGCTTTGCAGGTAAGCAGTATCAGTTGCCTTATACCGGTAAAGGGGCAACAGGCTTAGGTAAGCCGCTTAAAAGTATCCTCCACTGTGAACAAGACATCCCCATATATGCGGCGACCATCACCAATGCGGGTGTCGCAGCGGCGGCAGAAGTAGCGGATGGTTTTTTCCCCGTATGGATGGACCCGGAGCAATACTCGGTATTCGCCGAACCTATCCAAACAGGCTTTGATGCCGCTGGTGGTGATAAGAACTTAAGCCAGTTTGATGTGGCGCCATTTGTTTCGGTATCTATGGGAGATGACGTTGAGCAATGCATGATGCCTATGAGGGGCGCCATGGCTCTTTATATGGGCGGTATGGGTGCGCGCGATAAAAATTTCTATAACGACTATACGAAGCGCTTAGGCTTCGAAGAAGCGGCTTTAAAGGTACAGGACCTGTTTCTCGCAGGTAAGAAAGATGAAGCCATGATGGCGGTTCCGGCTGAACTGATAGACGCTTGTCATTTGGTGGGTCCAGCAGATCGGATCAGAGACCGGTTACAGCGTTGGAAACAAGCGGATGCGAACGGCCATGTCTCTAGTATGTTGCTTGGCTGCCAACAACCCGAAGCGCTTGAAGTGATTGCAGATTCAATGTTGTAAAGCATCCAGAAGCCGGCTGAAATTTTCCTCCATGGGATAACCCCTGGGGGACCAGCCCAACCTGATAACAACCGCATTACGAGAGGGCACAATCATCACAGTTTGATGCCGATTGCCGCTCATCGCGTAGCTGTCGGCTGGTAGTTGCGGCCATCTCAAGGAGTCGCCACCGGAGTTGAGCCAAAACTGATACCCGTAGTTGGGCTCGTTGTCACTGCTATTGGGTTGGGTTGCGCGAGCTACCCAGCTTGCGCTGATGAAGCGTCTGCCGTTGAGTTGGCCGTTGTTGAGCATGAGTGCGCCTAAGCGAGCCCAGTCTCGAGTACTGAGATAGATATAAGAGCTACCGACAAATATGCCACTTGGATCTGGTTCAAACACCGAATGGCGCATGCCCAATGGGCCGAAGATGTCGTTGTAGAGTGTATTGACTGCCGCTTGAGTACCGCCGAGACGATTCACAAATAACTCAGCCAGCAAATTGGTGGTGCCGGATGAATAGGAAAAATGAGTACCCGGGGGCCGTATGGATGCGCTACTTTTTGCCACTGCGCTAGCGCTGTGCGCAGTAAACAACATTTCAGTGGCGTCACTACCAGCCGCATAGGTTTCATCAAAATCTAACCCGCTAGACATGTGCAGCATGTTTTCAATGGTGATGTTCTTACGTTCATCTTGCGCCCACTCTGGGAATAGGTTGCTGCGGGTCACGTCGAGTAGACCTTGGTGTTCTAAATATCCAAGCAGGATAGAGACAAAACTCTTACCCATAGACCAACCCATGAGTGGGGTCTGCGGGGAGAATCCGTCAGCGTATGCTTCTGCAACTATTCTGTTGTCTTGCACAACAAGTAATGCTCGTGTCACTAGCCCTTGTTCGTTGTCTTGTTGCAGAATATTTTGGGTTAAGTTTCCTAGCGACGAATCTATTGTGGTGACAAGTGCTCCGGCTGGCCAAGCAGTGGCAAGGTCAGCCGCGGTGGCTGCGTCGAGCTGGGGGATAACCACACTATTCAGAGCAGATGTATCGCCTATTTCTAAGGTGCAACCCAAACCGGGTCGGTATTGAGCCTGAGTACTCGATAGCCCACCAAGAGAAACATTCACCCGCTGCTTTTCATCATCATATTGTATGCTCAGGGCTTGGAAAGTCGCTGAATATGAAACCACATCGTGTATCACTTGCTGCTCGGAAAGACCCGTAATATAGCGGCCAGAGCAGCCCAGTTTTGCACCCATGCCGGTAGCGACTTCAACGTTGGCGCGTAAATCTGTTACCGACAAACCCATCAGCCGCAGCCCAAGATAGGCCACGATGACAACTGCGCCGGTGATAAGCAGTGTTTTTTTCAAGATGTTAGGCCGTAGCTGCGGCGATGGTTTGTTTAATTAAGTCAACGTGTGAGCCAACGAAAAATTCCGCAGATACCCTGCTTTTAATTACCTTCGATGTGTCGACTAAAAAAGTTGCACGACGCACGCCAAACCCCAGAGGACCGTCTGTGCCGAAATCTCGTATGACCTTTTTGTTAGAGTCGCTAAGCAGGGGGAATGGTAAGTTGAATTGTTCTGCAAAACGCCGATGACTACTGACACTCTGGGGGCTTATGCCCACAATTTGTGTGCCGACCTGGGTTAAGCCAGAAAAGTTGTCGCGCATTGCACAGGCCTGAGCAGTGCAAATGGGAGAAAAATCGATGGGGTAGAAGAAGATGATCAGTGGCCCTTTGTCGAGCAACGAAGCGAGGCTGGTTGCGTGGCTTGCTTGATCTTGCAGTTCGAAATCCGGGGCTGTATCGCCTATTTTTAACATAAGAATTAGTCAGACAGGACACTGGTCTAGATTGAGTCCGCGCATTATACAGCACACGTAGCCATCGCTCACCCTTTACTGTCTTGCATAGTTGTTTCCCGTGCTATTGCGCAAGCGGGTATGATGAGGGGTATTAAAGTAGCAGGAATAGGTCTTATGGAATGCCATGAAGTAGATTACGAAATATTCGGTAATGACATGCAAATTGTTGAGGTCGAGTTAGACCCCAATGAGGTGGTCATTGCAGAGGCCGGGGCCATGAACTATATGGAAGATGGCATTACCTTTGAAACTAAGATGGGTGATGGGTCAAACCCGGGTGGCGGCATGTTAGATGCGATATTTAATGTCGGTAAGCGGGTGCTGACGGGCGAGTCGATCTTTATGACTCACTTTACTAACACCGGTAGTGGTAAGCGGCGGGTTGCTTTTGCGGCACCGTATCCGGGAAAAATTATTGCTGTTGACATGAATTTAATGGGTCGTGAGTTGATTTGTCAGAAAGATGCCTTTTTGTGTGCGGCGTTTGGTACAAACCTCGATATCGCTTTTCACAAGCGCTTGGGGGCTGGTTTTTTCGGCGGTGAAGGTTTTATTCTGCAACGGCTTCGGGGCGATGGTAAGGCGTTTATCCACGTAGGCGGTACTGTCATTAAACGCGAGCTGAACAATGAAGTTCTACGTGTCGACACAGGTTGTATCGCAGCCTTTACCCCGGGCATTGACTACGACATCGAGCGAGCTGGTGGGCTGAAGTCGATGATATTTGGGGGCGAGGGCCTGTTCTTAGCCACCTTAAGTGGTACGGGTACAGTGTATTTACAAAGCCTGCCTTTTTCACGCTTGGCAGGGCGCATCATGAAAGCAGCCATGCCCGGAGGCTCTAAAGGTGAGGGTTCGGCGCTGGGTGGCTTAGGTGATATGTTTGGTGACCGATAAGCTCGGCTAAATGGTTTTTTGGTTTTCTACGGCTTCTACCAAACTCCAACCTCTTTCCGAACGAGAGCGGCAATGATCTTTGTATTCTAATGCCTTGGCAGAACTGGCATTGCCATCTAAGCCTCGCTTGTAAACGCCCTGAATAATACCGGCAGAGCGGAACATGTTGTAGATCAAGTAAAAGGGCCAGTTGTCGATGCTGGCTCGATGGGCATGTTTACAATATTCTGCGACGAATTCGTCCTCTGTCGGAATCCCCAAGGCTTCTAAGTCGGCGTTACCGAGCCCCTCGTCTTCATATGACTCACCGTGATATTCCTGACACAGATAACCTAAATCAGCCAAGCTATCCCCTAGGGTGGACAATTCCCAATCAAGTAAGGTGACTATTTTAGGCTCGGTGGGATGAATCAGTACGTTACCTAAGCGGTAGTCGCCGTGCACGATGACAGAGCCTGGGTTGGCTGGAATGTTTTGCGGTAACCAGGCGATGAGGTTGTCCATGGCGTCAATCTGTTCGGTCTTGGAGGCAATATACTGTTTGCTCCAACGGCCAATTTGGCGTTCATAGTAATTTCCCGGGCGCCCGAATTCTGTCAAACCTACGCTTTCAACATCAACTGTATGCAGTAACGCCATGATGCGAGCTAAATCAAGGTAAATGGCGCGACGTTCGGGTGGTGACAGGCTTGGTAACTGGGTTTCCGTGAACAGGCGTGCCGATTACATGGGTATCTTCGCAAAGACAGAACATCTTAGGTACAGGTACTTCGGTTGGCCACAGGGCATCCATAACTCGATATTCTCGGTCCACTTGGTGTGCAGAGCGCAGCAACTCTCCTGGCGGTTGCTTACGCAATACGTAAGTTTGCTTGGGGGTGATGAGCTGAAAGGTTGGGTTCGATTGGCCACCCTCAAACTGTTTGATGTCCACGGGCCCCTGGTACCCGTCTACATGAGTTTCCATATAGTTTGCTAGGGCTGCTTCGTCGAACTTATGTGCTTCGCGAACGGCGGTAATTTCAACGTCACTCATGACCATTCCCTAAAATTTTTGGTTTATGTGTGCAGCGCAAAATGCGACGCTATGCGCATAGTAAACAAACATAGATTTAGGGGATACATATGACGCTTACGAAACGTATTGCAGTGACGTTACCGGCTGGACCCAACATTGAAGATACCGTCAAACGTATTCAGTGGGCGGAAGAAAATGGCATCCCAGATGGGTGGTTTAGTGACTCTGGTGCGCCTGATACATTGACCCAGGTTGCCGCAATTGCCCATCACACCAACAATCTTCGAATCGGTGTAGCCGTCACACCTGTGTATACCCGTTCTCCGTCGGTGTTGGCTGCTTCAGCCAATGTCATTAGCCAACTGCTGCCCGGTCGCTTCATCATGGGGTTAGGCTCGTCGAGTCAAACTATCATGGGTCAGTGGAATGGTATTCCACTAGATAAGCCGCTCACTCGTGTTAAAGAAACCGCACAGTTGGTGAAAACCATGTTGTCGGGCGAGAAGACCAATTTTGAAGGCGACACCCTGTATAGCCGGGGTTATCGACAAGCACCGTGTGAAAACCCACCGCCAGTTTACATTGGTGCGCTACGCCCAAAGATGATCGAAATGGCTGCCGAGGTGGGTGACGGTGTCATCTTCAATCTATGGCCAAAAGGGGCACTGCCAAAAATGCTAGAAGCCCTCAAGAAAGGTGCTGCAAATGCGGGTAAAGACTGGCAAGAAATCGAAGTGGTCAATCGTGCCATGGTTTTGTGCACAGACGACAAGGAATATGGTCGCAAGCTATTTCGTGCTGCTTTTGGACCTTATTACGCCACGCCAGTTTACAACAAATTTCTTTCGTGGGCAGGATACGAAGATGCCGCCAATACTATTGCGGAAGGTTGGGCGGAAAAAGACCGTGCCAAGACCAGTGGCGCGCTCAGCGACGAACTGATTGATGAAATAGGCATTATTGGCACGGAAGAGGAAATTCAGGCGCGCATTCAACAAGACGCAGATGGTGGGGTGCATACTCATATCATCGCGCCGCTTGCGGCCACTAAGGAAGATTTAGAACGCACCTTCAATGCCTTTACGGCTAAGAACTTTCAGTTTAAGTAGCGCGCGTTGTTATTGCTTAGGTAGTCGGCCCTGAGTTACGCAGCCGGCTCCTCCTCAGCTTGGTCTGTGGCCACGGTATTGTCACACTTTTGCTTGGACGTACGTCTAGTAGGTAAGCATTAGTGAGGTGGCCGTGGTGTTAAACATAAATATTTTAAAAAAATTGCAGGCCTGGACAGGAATTACGTTTGCCGTTTTTTTAGGTGTGCATTTACTAAACACGTGGATGGCAATTTTTGGGGCGGTAGCTTATGACGGCTTTCAGCAAATCGCCCGTACATTTTATCAGTTTCCACCGCTAGAGTTTCTACTGCTCGGTGCTTTGTTGGTGCACATGATAGTGGGTGTGATTCGTATTTTTAGTGAACCCAAGCGTGAGTTAAGTCCTCGGGCGAGGTGGCATCGATATAGTGGTTTCTTTCTGATGCTGATGATCGCTGGGCACATCATTGCGGTTCGCGGTCCGTCATGGTTCTATGATGTTTATCCTGCATTTGTGGGCCTGTCTTTTAGCATGGATTTCGCCCCGTACTACTTTTATCCATACTACTTCGTATTTGGACTTTCAGGATTTTATCACGGCTTGAATGGTCTGACGATAGTCTTGGGTCGAATAGGTGTGCATTTATCGCTGGAAAATGCGGTGCTGCGCAAAGCGACTGCAGTGGCAGCGGCATTAACATTTGCTGCTCTATTAGGGTTTGATGGTATTTGGACAGACGTAGGTGCACCAGACCAAAGTGAATTTGCAGAACTAACCATGAGGATGCTGCGTGAGTTTGCGCCTTAGATCGCTCGCATATGGCATGTTAGGGTCGATGGCTGATGCTGAGGATGCGTTACAAGAAGCTCAGCTACGGCTGCATCAAACAAACCCTAAACCAGACTCAGAAGAAGCGTTTTTGTACCGTGTCGTCAGCAATCTATGCGTGGATAAGTTACGTAAAAACAAAGTTCAGCGTAAGTACTACAAAGGCCCGTGGTTACCCGAGCCGGTGTCTTCGTCTGATATTGATGTGGTTGAGCTGGCACAAGAGTTAAGTATGGGCTTTTTGGTTCTGTTGGAGAGTCTTGCCCCGACGGAGCGAGTTGTATACGTACTGCGTGAAGCTTTTGATTTTTCCTTTGCAGAAATAGCATCGGTGCTAGACATGAGTGTTGCGAACGCACGCCAGCATGCCTATCGAGGACGTGTGCGGATAAAAAAAATTCAATACCCAACGCAAATGTCGATGCATGAACAAAAACAACGACTTGAACAATTGGTCGCGCAGGTCGCGGCGGGAAATATTGAAGGCGTGGTGGCGCTCATTTCAGATAACGCAGTAGCGTACACGGATGGTGGCGGGGTGGTCAGCGCTGCGATTCGACCGGTCCATGGCAGCCATAGAATCGCTCAAGTTACAGTATTTCTAGCCCAACAGAATATGCATGAAGCCAGTGATGATGGCGCGTTCGAATTTTCGTTTCAAAAACTCAATCACACCTGGGCTTTGGTGGTGTCGCAACACGGAGTAGTTCATTCCTGCGCATTTATAGAAGGTGCGGATGGACAGATAGAACGTATTTACGTTGTTCGAAACCCGGCTATAACAAGTTAGGTCAGGACCTGTTGGAATGGTATGCTTGTTGGGTTGTCGCGATCTGGCTTGCGGGAAGAGTTTGAAATACCTATATATTGTGCGCCACGGCGAAACCGAGTGGAATGTGCTCGGGCGCCTGCAAGGACGTTTAGACTCGCCGCTTACTGATCTCGGCCAGGATCACGCGAGGGCTAATGGGCATCTAATCAAGTCGTTAGGCGGCGTAGATCAACTCTACGTTTCTCCTTCAGGGCGCACTACTGAAACCGCCTATCTCATGAATTCGTTTACGCAGGTCAATATCGATTTCAACGAGGCGTTGATGGAAAGAGACTGCGGCGAGTGGTCTGGGTTAAATCCGGAAGAAATTGAGCAAAGTTTCCCCTTGGGATGGGCGCAAAGAGCAACTGATCCCTATTGGTATCAGCCACCAGGAGGCGAAAATTTGCACGATATGGGTGTTCGGGTGCAATCATTTTTAGAAGATTTGTACACGGTAGAAGCGCAACGGGTGGCTTTAATCACCCATGGCGTGATGTCTAAGGTCATTTTGAAGTACTACTTGAGCCTCGGCGAACTGGAAGTAACACGTATCAAGCACCCCAATAATTTAGTCTACCGCTTGACCTTTTATGCCCAAGACATAGACATTCATCGGTTCGTTGCTGGGGGCGAGGCGCAACCAGGGCTGCTGCGTAGAGAGGCTGAGGTAGACCAACACCCGGTGGAAAAATGACCTCAACAACGATGGTCTTCGCGCACATAAGTTTTAATCAGAGGAAGTACACATGAAAGTCGACGCAGGCATAGGCCACCAACTCAACAAGATACCCGACACAGTCCGAAAGATGGAGGCTGCGGGATATGACGGCGTTCGCACAGCAGAAATGAATCATGATCCGTTTTTTCCATTGCTGTTGGCTGCCGAACACA